>DATIEU010000514.1:0-6739 GCA_035455565.1 Steroidobacteraceae bacterium
CCGACCCACGTCGAGGTCCTCATCGCGCCGACTTCGACCTCGAGCCCGCAGGGATTGGTCTTGCTGGCCTTGAACACCACCGGCTGGTGAAAGCCCGTGCCCAGCCCTGTCGCCACGCGCGCTTCGGGAAAGTAGTCGCGCCAGTTAGGCACCATGCCGGTATCGAGGACGGCGACGTACACGCCGCTGCCGGTTTGCGTCACGGCCTCGAGGTTGATCAGGTCCGAGTCCCACGTGTGGTAGCCGCTTGCCGTGGTAGTCACGCCGGCAAAGGGATTGCCGGCGTAAGACGGCAACGTTGCTGCCAGGCCGAGTGCCAGGCACAAACCGCCGGATACTCTCCGTTTCGTTTTCATATGGTTCCCCCAAAATGCAGTAGCTGGATTATGTTGTGCCGCGCGTTGCGTCGATTCAGCACGGCGGCGTATTTGTGGTCATGCTATTCCTTTACCGGCACCCTGCAACCCGTTTCATTGTCGCAAAGCGACCCGAGAACCGGTATCAGTTGAGCCGCCACAACGCAAAGTTGAGGATGCTGGCGAAGGAGACCCATGCAGCGTAGGGGACCAGCAGCCAACCCGCAAGACGATCCACGCGCCAGAACATTACGAGGTTGATGACAATCACTGTGAGAAGCAGCACGATCTCCGCGAGTGCGAACCCGATCGAGCGCGCGCCGAAGAATAAGAACGACCATGCGACGTTCAGGGCGAGCTGCACGGCGTACAACGCCATTGCGGGTCGCACGCCCACGGTCCGGCTGGCACGCCAGGCGCGCCAGCCGGCGACCGCAATCATGAGATAGAGCAGGGTCCACGCCGGCCCGAAGACCCAATCGGGCGGATTGAAAGCGGGCTTGTTGAGCGTGGGATACCAGGTGGTAACGCTTTCCGCCGTCACCAGGCCGCCGAGCGCCGCGGCACCGAAGCAGAGCGCGACGAAAGCGGCGAGACCCAAGAGGTCGCTACCGCGCCCGGATGCCTTCATTGCGCAGTCGATCATCGCGTCGCTTCCCGGTAACGCGCGAGCGCGCGCTGTCGCGCCACCTCGTGCTGCACGATCGGCGCCGGATAGTCTCGGCCAATGACGCATTCCGCCGCCTGCTGCTCGAGCAAGCTCATCTCCCATGGCGCGTGCAGTCTCGCGAGCGGCACGGCCTTGAGCTCGTGGACCCAGCGGCGGATGAAGTCTCCTTCTGGATCGAACCGGCGCGACTGCGTCAGCGGATTGAAGATGCGGAACCATGGCTGCGCATCGCAGCCGGTGGACGCGCACCACTGCCAACCGCCGTTGTTCGCCGCGAGGTCATAGTCGAGCAATCGCTCCGCGAAATAGCGCTCACCGCGCCGCCAGTCGAGGCCGAGATCCTTCACCAGGAATGATGCGCTGATCATGCGCAGCCGGTTGTGCATCGTTCCGGCCGCATTCAACTCCCGCATTGCCGCATCCACGATCGGATAGCCGGTGCGTCCTTCACACCAGGCGCGCCATGCAGCTTCGTCGTCCTTCCAGTCGAGCGCATCGTATTCGGGACGGAATGAATGGTCAGTGACGTCAGGCCGTGCGGCAAGGACCGCGAAGTAGAAGTCGCGCCAGATCAGCTCCGACAACCAGGTCATTGCGCCCGCCCCGCTTTGCCCATGCGCAAAGCGCGCGAGCGCGCGAATCGAGACCGTGCCGAAGCGGAGATGCGTAGAGAGCCGCGACGTGGCTGAGCGCGCTGGAAAATCCCTCTGCGCAGCGTAGGCGTCGATCTGCTGCTTGAACGCAGCCCAGAGCTGCGCTCCGCCGCTCATGCCAGGCGGCACAGGCAGTGAGCTACGTTCGAATCCCAGCTCCTCGAGTGGTGGCATTCCATCGGCGGCCGCCGGTGCCAGCCGCGACACGAGTTTCTCTATGTCGCAGGCCGCCAGGTCGCGTGGCTCGAGTTTCCGGAGCCACGCCCTCTTGTACGGCGTGAAGACCGAGAACGGCTTGCCGGACCTCGTCCGCACCTCGTCCAGCTCAAAGATCACCTGGTCCTTGAAGGTGCGAAAATCTATCCGGGCGTCGCGCAGCCTCGCGGCAACGTCCGCATCGCGCGCCATTGCCAAAGGCTCATAGTCGCGGTTCGCGTACACGGCCATGACGCCCAGGCGCCCGGCAAAACGCGGAATCTCCTCCCGCGCACGCCCATGGAGCACGTGCAATCCTCCGCCGCGCGCCTCAAGCGCGGCCTTCAGCTCGCGCACGCTATCCCAGATGAACGTGACACGCCTGTCGGCGCGCGAGGCGAGCGCTTCGAGAATCTCCGTGTCGAAGACAAATGCGCAGTGCACCGAGTGGTGCGCATCGAGCGCCGCGCTCAGGGCAGCCTGATCGAAGTCACGCAGATCGCGCCGGAACCACACGAGCGCCGAGTCCGCAGAGGGGTCTGTGGCAGAACTCATAGGCGAATGTACTGTATATATACTGTATAAGATACTTGAACGACTATCTTGCATTAATGATGGGTCTTGTATATCTTTTGTATAGCTATTCGTCGATAGGACCCTGATCCGATGCAAGCCACCACGGGCGAACAACTCCCGATCAGTGCCGTCACCCGCCTCACAGGGGTGAACTCCATCACTCTGCGCGCCTGGGAGCGGCGCTACGGCGTGATCCGTCCGCTGCGCACGCCCAAGGGTCATCGCCTCTACACGCACGAGCATGTGGAGCTGATCCGCCGTGTGCTGACGCTCGTGGAGCGCGGCGTGCCGATCAGCCGCGTGCGCGAGGCGCTCGAATCGAGCGACCTGGGCACGACCGGGGTTCGCACCCGTGGTCCCTGGCGCGGTTACGTGGAGAACATGTCCGCCGCCATCGCGCGCTTTGACGAGCAGGAACTCGACCGCCTCTACGACGAAGCGCTCGCGGTGCATCCGATCGAGCACGTCACGCAACAATTGCTGTTGCCGCTGCTCGTGCATCTGGGCGAGCGCTGGAAGGATCTCGCCGGAGGAATCGCGGAGGAGCATTTCTTTGCGATGTACCTGCGCACCAAGCTCGGGGCACGTCTGCAGCACCGCATGCGCCACGTCGAGGGCCCCCGCCTGCTTTCGGCATGCGCACCCGGCGAGCAGCATGAGATCGGCCTGCTCCTGTTCGCGCTCAAGGCACATGCCGCTGGACTGCAAACGGTGCTGCTCGGGGCCGACATGCCGTTCGAGGAGATCGCGGTTGCGCAGCGGCGCGCGCAGTGCGACGGCGTGGTGATCTCGTCCTCGATGGATCCCGCTCCGGGTGTGTTCGAACGGTCGCTGCCAAAGCTGGTGCGCCAGGCCGGCGTGCCCGTGTTCGTCGGCGGTACGACGGCGACGCGCCATCGCGCCGCGATATCGGCCGCGGGTGCCATCGCGCTCGGTAGCGATGTCGAGAACGGGGTGCGGCTCATCCTGGTGAATCTCAATGCGAGGAACGGGAAGCGATGACGGCGGCGACGCGACTGGCGATCAACTGGGTGGAGCAGGGCTATGTCCCGGACGCCGTGATCCGGCGCGGCGTCCGGCGGCTATGTGAGCTGCGCCTGCGCGGCCTCGCCCGTGACGATGCCGAGACGACGGCCCAGATCACCGAGTCCTTCGTGCGCTCGATGGATTCGGCGGAGCTGGCGCCTCTGCCGCACCTCGCAAACGAGCAGCACTACGAAGTGCCGGCCGCATTCTTTGGCCTGGTGCTGGGCCCGAGTCGCAAGTACAGCAGCGCCTGGTGGCCACAGGGCGCCAAGGACCTCGCCGGTGCAGAAGCGGCCGCGCTGGCCGCCACCTGCGAACGCGCCGACATTGTCAACGGACAGCGGATTCTCGAGCTCGGTTGCGGCTGGGGGTCGCTCACCCTCTTCATGGCGCAGCGCTTTCCGCGCAGCCGCATCACCGCGGTGTCCAATTCGCGCTCGCAACAAGGCCACATCCTCGGGCAGGCGGCGCTCCGCGGTCTTGAAAACGTCGAAGTCATCACGGCCGATATGAACCATTTCGACACCGCAGACCGCTTCGACCGCGTGGTCTCGGTGGAGATGTTCGAGCACATGCGCAACTGGCGCGAGCTCTTCGCGCGCGTGCACGGATGGCTGCAGCCGGGCGGTCGGTTTTTCATGCACGTGTTCTGCCACCGCACGACGCCCTACGCCTTCGTCGACAGCGATCCGTCCGACTGGATGAGCCGGCACTTCTTTTCTGGCGGCATGATGCCGAGCGACGAGCTGGCGTCGCGCTTCCAGGATGACTTGCGATTGATCTGTCGGTGGCGCTGGGACGGGACGCACTACCAGAGGACGGCCAACGCCTGGCTCGCCAATCTCGATGCCCGGCGCGCCGAGGCGCTGCCGCTGCTCGCGAGGATCTACGGCGAGCCGAATGCAGCGCAGTGGCTGCAGCGCTGGCGCGTCTTCTTCATGGCTTGCGCCGAGCTGTTCGGCTACCGCAACGGTCAGGAGTGGTGGGTGAGCCACTACCTGTTCGATCGTCCGGCACGCCGAGGCGACATCGGCGCAATCCCAGGGGTCATCAAGTGACGGTGCTTACCAACGTGCTCCTGTACCAGGCCGGATGGTTCGCCTGCGTGCTGGGTGCCGCGCGCGGCTCACCCTGGATTGGCGTGCTGGCCGCGGCGTTCGTGATCGGCTGGCACCTCACGCGAGCCATCGAGCCGCGCCGCGAGCTCGCTTTGATCGTCGGCGCCACGGTGCTCGGCGCACTTTTCGAAACACTGCTGGTGCAGGCCGGTTGGGTGCGCTTCGATTCCGGCGTCGTCATCGAAGGCATGGCGCCCTACTGGATGGTCGCGCTGTGGGCGATCTTCGCCACGACGCTCAACGTTTCGCTGCGAGCGCTTCGCCCGCATCTGGGGATCGCCGCGGTACTTGGCGCGATCGGCGGGCCGGCCGCCTATTACGGCGGGGCCCAGTTCGGCGCGCTGGAGCTCGCCACGGCAGGCGCGGCGCTGGCGGCAATCAGTATCGGCTGGGCGGCTTTCATTCCCGTGCTGCTCGGCGCCGCGCGGCGTTTCGACGGATACGCCCGCCAATGACGGTTCCTTCTCTCTGGCTGACCGCGCTGCCGGCGGTCATTCTCCTGGCCCTCGTCGCCTGGGGCGTTGCCACTGCACGTCGCAACGCCGGCCTGGTGGACATCTTCTGGCCACTTTTCTTTCTGGTCGCCGTTACGGTGTATGTCGTCACCAGCGCCGAGCTGTCGGCGCGAGCGACACTCGTGCTGGCGCTGGTCGCAATCTGGTCGCTGCGGTTGTCGATCCATCTCGCCGCACGTAACTGGGACGCGCCCGAAGATCACCGCTACCGCGCAATACGGAAGCGCAACGAGCCAGGCTTCGCCTGGAAGAGCCTCTATCTCGTCTTTGGGCTGCAGGCGCTGCTTGCCTGGCTGATTTCGGCGCCCCTCGCCGCCTCTGCCGGCTCGGAAAGCCCGCTCGGCGTCCTCGATTTCGCCGCTGTCATTCTGGTCGTGCTGGGCATCAGCTTCGAAACAGTCGCCGATGCGCAATTGGCGCGCTTCAGGGCCGATCCGGCAAACGCCGGCGGCGTCATGGATCGAGGCTTGTGGCGCTACTCGCGCCATCCCAATTACTTTGGTGAATTCCTGGTCTGGTGGGGACTCTTCGCAATGGCGCTCGGCGCCGGCGCCTGGTGGACGGTGTTTTCGCCGTTGCTGATGTCGGTACTGCTCCTCAAGGTGTCAGGCGTGGCACTCCTGGAAAAGGACATCGGCGTGCGCCGACCCGCCTACCGCGCATACGTGGCGCGCACCAATGCGTTCTTTCCCGGGCCAACGAGGAGTGCATGATGCGAGCACTTCTCGCCGCCGCCGTGCTCCTCATCCAGCTGCCCGCCGCGCACGCGGAGGTGCGCGCCTGGAATTTTCGCGTGCTGCTCGATGACCGCGAGATCGGGCAACACACGTTCACCGTACGCGAGCTGGGCGAGGAGCGCGAGCTGCGCAGCGCAGCGAGTTTCGAGGTGCGGGTGCTGTTCCTCAGCGCCTACCGCTACGAGCACGAAGCGATCGAGCGCTGGAAGGGCAATTGCCTGCGATCCCTCGTGTCGCGCACGGAAACCAACGGCGAACGCGAAGAAGTCAGCGCCACAGCCCGCGCCGGGCGGCTCGTCGTCGAGCGCCCGGACCGTCGCGATGAACACGCAGGCTGCGTGATGAGCTTTGCCTACTGGGATCCAAGGATTCTTGCGGCGCGTCGCCTGCTCAACAGCCAGACGGGCGAGCTGCTGCCGGTGACGGTGGCCGCGCAAGGCGAGGAGACCGTCGCGGTAAGGGGCCGGCAAGTGCGCGCTGAGCGCCACCGCATAACCGGGCCAGAGCTCAGCATCGACCTGTGGTTCGCCGGCGAGCAGTGGGTCGCGCTCGAGGCGTCTGCAAAGGGCGGCAGGCGTCTGCGCTACGAGCTGATGTGAGCCGGATAACCGCCATGAACTCACGCCTTTTCATGTTCGCCGCGCTGATTCTCTGTGGCTGCCAGAGCACGCAGCACCCGCCGCTCGCGCATGTGCAACACGTCGACCTCAAACGCTTCATGGGCGACTGGTACGTCATCGCGAGCATCCCCACGTTCATCGAAGAGGGCGCCCACAACGCGGTCGAGTCGTACCGCCTGGCCGCCGACGGCACGATCGACACCACCTTCACTTTCCGCGATGGCGCTTTCGACGGCGAAACGAAACGCTACACGCCGCGCGGCTTCATTCGTG
>DATIEU010000515.1:0-22925 GCA_035455565.1 Steroidobacteraceae bacterium
CGCGGTCCGAGCGGCGTGCGCGGTTCGGTGCTGGGCGGCGTCGGACTCTCGGTGTCGGCGCGCAGCGCCCATCGCAAGACTGCCGCCGAGCTCGCGCGACTGATCGCCTCGCCCGACGTGCAACGCGGCCTGTACGCGCGCTCCGGCGGACAGCCGGGACACGCGGCCGCGTGGGAATCCGCGAGCGTCAACGACGCTACCAGTCAATTCTTCGTCACCACCCGGCGCACCATCGAGCAGGCGTTCGTGCGGCCGCGCGTGAGTGGCCATCGCCCGTTCCAACCGCGGGCCGGACAGCTGATTCATCGATTCATCTGGGCGCCGGACGGCAGCGCTGAAGACTGCCTGCAGGAATTCGGGCGCCTGGCCGACGAACTCCTCGCGGATTGGCGGGAAAACCCATGAGCGAACCGACACGCCCCGCGCCGGGGCCGCTTCACGGCGTACGCGTCCTCGACTTCACCGCATTGTTGCAGGGCCCACTCGCAACGCAGGTGCTGGCCGACCTCGGTGCGGACGTGGTCAAGCTCGAGAAGCAGAACGGCGAGTGGATGCGCCAGTACGGCATCTTCATGACACGAACGCACGGTGAGACCGATGCGTTCCTGGCCTTCAACCGCAACAAGCGCAGCGTCGAAATCGATCTGCGCGACGCGCAGGATCTCGAACGCATCCTCGAGCTGGTCGACCAGGCGGACGTCGTCGTCGAGAATTTTCGCCCGGGTGTAATGGACCGGGCGGGGCTGGGTTACGAGACCCTGCACAAGCGCAACCCGCGGCTGATCTATGCCGCCTCGTCGGGTTACGGGCAGACCGGTCCCTACGCCAAGCGGCCGGGCCAGGATTATCTGGTGCAGGCGCTCACCGGCGCCGCGTGGCTCAATGGCCGGCGCAACGATCCGCCGTTCCTCAACGCGCTCGCGGTGACCGATCAATACACGGGCCTGCATCTGGTGGTCGCGATCCTGGCGGCGCTCCAGCATCGCAACCGCACGGGCGTTGGCCAGCGCGTCGATGTCGATCTCCTCTCCTGCGTGCTCGCGCTCCAGCAGCAAGAGCTCACCGTGTATCTCAATCACGGCAACTCTTTCGAACGGCCACAGGAAAACGTCGGGCATCCGGGCATCACGGCGCCCTGCGGCATCTACGCGACGCAGGATGGGTATCTCATGCTCGCCATGTTCCCGTGCCCGAAGCTGGGCGCGATTCTCGGCGTCGACTGGCTCGCGCCCTACGACACCAACGAGAAGATGTTCGAAGCGCGCGACACCGTGCATCGATTGCTGTCGGCGCACTTCGTGACGCACACGACCAAGCATTGGATCGATCTCCTGTCGGCGAATGACGTGTGGTGTGCGCCGGTACAGTCATACGCCGATCTCAAGAACGATCCGCAGATCCAGCACAAGCGGTTGTTCTGGGATATCCCCTATGCCGACACGAACAAGACGTACCAGACGGTGGGCTCGCCCTTCACGTTCTCGGCGAGCCCGGTCGCGGTGCGGCGCGGCGCGCCGCGTGCCGGCCAGCACACCGCGGAATTCAAAGCGCGCACTCTCTGGAAAGACTGAAGCAGCGGCACGGGAGGAATCCACCATGCCTGACCTCTTTGCCCCGATCCGGGACGCGATCGCGATCCGGGTTCGTGACCAACACAAGGTGCCGATCGCCGTGGTCGGTGCGGGCGAGATCGCCGATCTTGCGCACTTGCCCGCCTACGCGGCGCATGGCCTCAAGGTCGCCGGCATTTTCGACATCAACAAGGACAAGGCCAGGGCAGTGGCCGAGCGCCACCGCATCCCGAAGGTGTACGACGCCGTCGAGGAGATCGCGCGCGACAAGGACGTCGCCGTGGTCGACATCGCGGTCTTTCCCTGGGTTCAGTGCGGGATCGCGGCCCCGCTCCTCGACGCCGGCAAGCACCTGCTCTGTCAGAAGCCGATCTCCTATGACTTCGATGAAGCGGTGCGCCTCGTCGAACATGCGGAAAAGGCCAAGCGGTTGCTGGCCGTGAATCAACAGCTGCGCTTCTCGGAGAGCGTCGCCGCCGCACACGCGATGGTGAAAGCGGGCTGGATCGGCGAGCCCTTCGAGATGAGCTGGGATTTCAACGTCTACACGCCGTGGGAGAACTGGGCGTGGGTCGCCAAGCAGCCGCGCCTCGATCTCAACCAGTTCACCATTCACTTCATCGATGCGGTGCGCTTCATCATCGGCAGGAACCCGAGCTATGCCTTCGGCACGCAGGCGCGCGAGCCGGGGCAGCCGGAATCGGGCGAGACGCGCACCATCAGCGTGCTGGAATTCCCGGGCGAGACGCGCGCCTTCCTGCGCAGCTTCCACAAGAACCGTAGCGGTGATCCGCGGGCCGAATTTCGCATCGACGGCACGCAGGGCAGCATCCGCGGCACCATTGGCCTCATGTACGACTATCCGCGCGGACGGGCCGACACGCTCGAGCTCAACTCGCGCGTGCTGCCGACCGATGGCTGGCTGCATTACCCGGTGACGTCGCGCTGGATCCCGACCGCCTTCATCGGGCCGATGGCCTCGCTCCTCGAGGCGCTCGCCACGGGCGGCAAGCCACTGACCAACGGTCGCGACAACCTGGATACGCTGCGCGTGGTGCACGCGCTCTATCGGTTCGGCGAAGAACACGTTGCGCACAAGCTCGCCTGAGCGCAGGGGACCGCCATGACAGAGAAGAGAGTGTTTCCGTCCGAAGCCGAGCTCGATGCCCTGTTCGAGGACCTCAACAACGCCGGCCGCTGGGGCCGCGATGACGAGCTCGGCACGCTCAATTTCATCACCAACGCGAAGCGCGTGGCTGCGGCGTCGCTGGTGCGCTCGGGACGCGCGCTCTCGCTCGCGCGCGATCTCGACAAGGCACAATCCGCCAACAACCCGTCGCCGGTGCGGCACACCATGTGCTACCAGGCGCATTACCCGATTGGCGCGGTCGATGCGCTCACGCTCGACATGCATGGCTTCGCGCTCACGCATCTCGACGCGGTCGCCCACGTCTACCGTGGCCAGGACATCTACAACGGCCGTAAGGCGGCGGATGTCGCGCTCGGGAGCGGTCTCACGTTTGCGGACATGCTGGCGCAGAAAGACGGCATCTTCACGCGCGGCGTGCTGCTCAACATCGCAGCCGTACGCGGGGTCGACTGGCTCACACCGGATGAGGGCGTGTATGCCTCGGACCTCGATGCGGCGGAGAAGCGCCAGCGGGTGCGCGTCGAGTCGGGCGACTGCATCTTCGTATACACCGGGCTGCAGAAGCGCGAGAGCGTCGAGGGGCCGGAGAATCTCGGCCAGCGCGTCGGCATCATGCCGGACGCAATCGGCTGGATGCACCGGCGTGAGATCTCGGTCTACTCGGGAGATTGCGTCGATGCCTTCCCCAATCCATATGGCGCGCGCTATTGCATCTACTTTCATGCCATCGCGCTCGCGGCGCTGGGCCTGATCCTGCTCGACATCCCGGCACTCGAGCCGCTGGTTGAGCTCTGCAACGAGACCGGCCGCAGTGATTTTCTCGTCACCATGGCGCCACTGCGCATCAAGGGTGGCACCGGCTCACCGGTGAATCCGATTGCGATCTTCTAGCCCGGCGTGAGCAGCATGTACGTCCCACAAACTTATGCGACAGCGCTGGTCCTCATGCTCGCGTCGATGGTGTTCTGGGGCTCGTGGCCGAACTTCCTCAAGAAGCTTCCCGGCTGGCGCCTCGAGTACTTTTACATCGACTACACGCTGGGGTTTCTCGTTACGGCGCTGCTCTACGGCATCTTCATCGGCCCCGGCGACGGCCTGGGCTTCCTAGCCGTCATGGCGCAGGCGGGTGCCCGCGAGACGATGTTCGCGGTTGTCGGCGGATTCATCTGGAACATCGGCAACATCCTGCTGCTCAACGGCATCGTGATCGCGGGTCTCGCGGTGGCCTTTCCGATTGCGGCGATTCCGGCCATCGTGATCGGCATCGGCGCCGCGTACTGGTTGCAGCCCATTGGCGACGCCATGACACTCGCGACCAGCGCCGTGATCCTGCTGGTCGCAGCGGGGGCAACGGCCCTGGCCTACCGAGGCCTCGGTCATGTTACGAGCGGTGACAAGACCAAGGGGATTGCGGTCTCGCTCATCTCCGGATTGCTGATCGGCTTCTTTCCGCCGTTCGTGACCGCCGCCATCAGCGGCCCCGGTGCGCTCGATCCCTACACCGTGTCGGCCTGGTACATGGTCGGTGCGACCGTCGCGACCTTCATCGCGATACCGCTCATTCTTAGGCGCCCGCTCGTGGGCGGTGCGGGCGACCTCGGCGGCTACACGCGCGGTCCTGCGATGTGTCACATCCTCGGCTGGCTCGCCGGTGCCGTCTGGTGCAGCGGCACGGTGCTCAACTTCATTTCCGCGGGCATGGTCGGAGTCGCAATCAGCATCGGCATCGGTAGCGGCTCGCCGATGGTGGGCGCGCTCTGGGGCGTGCTGGTCTGGGGCGAGTTCTCGCAAGGTTCACGGACCGCCAGGGTGTTCATCGCCGCGGCGTTGATTCTTTATGCCGTGGGCGTCGGCATGATGGCGATCGCCTACACCACGTAGCCCAGCCGATGAAGATCTATCGCACACCAACTGGCGTCAACGTGCACTCGGACAGGCGCTGGCACTCGGTGCGCGATTTTTCTTTCGATCGTCTGTTTCGCGAGCGCGAGCCGCTGCGATGGTTACGCGAGCGTCTGACGGACGGTGGCCGTGAACCGAGGCCCGGCGAATTGCCGCCGCCGCTCGAAAGTCAGGAAGTCTGGGCGGCCGGGGTTACGTATCTGCGCAGCCGCGAGGCGCGCATGGAGGAGTCCGAGCGCGAGGCCGACGTCTATGACCGCGTCTACGATGCCGACCGGCCCGAGCTCTTTTTCAAGGCAACGGCGCCGCGCGTGGTGGGGCAGGGCGGCGAGGTGAGGATCCGCGCCGATTCGTCGTGGAACGTGCCCGAAGCCGAGCTCGCAGTCGCCGTCAATAGCTACGGCGACATCATCGGTTACAGCATCGGCAACGACATGAGCTCGCGCAGCATCGAGGGCGAGAATCCGTTGTACCTGCCGCAGGCGAAGATCTACGACGGCAGTTGCGCGCTCGGGCCGTGCCTGTTTCTGGCGGAAAAGCCGCTGCCACCTTCGACGAAGGTCTATCTGCAGATCACGCGCGGCGAGTCCGAGGTCTTCAGCGGTTGCGCGCGACTCGCGCAGATGAAGCGCACACTGCAGGAACTCGTCGAACATCTGTATCGCGAGTGTTCTTTCCCTAATGGGTGTTACCTGCTCACCGGCACTGGTATCGTCCCGGAGCGCGGCTTCACGCTCGCGTCCGGCGACGTCATCGAGATCAACATCGAGCCGATCGGCACGCTGAGCAACCGCGTCGCTTGACCATCGCGCTGCTCGCGGTGGGCCGCTTCGGGAACCTTCACGACTATTCAATCGCTTACCCGCGGTCGGCGCCCCGGGAACCTTGTGCGTACGACTGTCATTTACCCTGAGTACCCTGACGACAGATGGATGTGATCGGCGCGTCACGGCGCTATGCTCGCGTCCGGCCGGGAACTCTGTCACGAGGAAGAAGAACGACATCATTGGCGCAGGAATGCGCAGGAGGCATCCCACATGAAAGTCTCAAGAAAAGTCTTGGCAGTGCTCGGCCTGGCTGTAGCCACCGTGTGCGCGGGCGCGGCCAGTGCGGACAACCGCCACAAGGAGGAAGTCGTACGCGCGCGCCTGATTGGCATCAACGAGGTGCCGTCGATATCCACGGTCGCGCGTGGCCGCTTCAAGGCAGTCATCGACGAGGAGGCGGGAGAGATCAGGTTCAAGTTGAGCTATTCCGCGCTCGAGGCGAACCCCACGCAGGCGCACATCCACGTCGGGCAAACGCACACCAACGGCGGCATCACCTTGTTCCTTTGTACCAATAGCCCGACGCCGCCGGCAGGTGTTCCCGTGCCCCAGGCTTGTCCGCCGGGACCGGCCGAGGTCGAGGGCACGTTGACGCAGGCTGACGTGCTCGCTATAGCCGGTCAGGGCATCGACGCGAATGGATTCGCGGAGGTGCTCAGAGCCATACGCGCGGGGGCGACCTATGCCAACGTGCATTCGGAGAGGTTCCCGGGCGGCGAGATTCGCGGTCCCATCACGCGCGACGACTGATCGTTTCGGATAACGCCTGACGCCCCCGTAAACAGCGCGGTCTGCCTCCCTGGCAGACCGCGCTCTGTTACCGCGCCCAACTGATTCGCGCTATAAACCTCCGGCCGCGGAGCCATTCCGCGGCGCTTC
The DNA here is from genome assembly GCA_035455565.1 of Steroidobacteraceae bacterium. Taxonomy (GTDB): domain Bacteria; phylum Pseudomonadota; class Gammaproteobacteria; order Steroidobacterales; family Steroidobacteraceae; genus DATBVX01. The sequence continues at coordinate 6,330 of DATIEU010000515.1, forward strand.
GCATGTCAAGTCCCGTTGGGGGGTTCCTATGGCGCAGAACCAGTCAGACACTCCGTGGATTGATCTCGGCCCGGTGGACGAGTTGCGCAAGTCACCACTGCAGGAAGTTGTGGCGGGGCGGTTGCGGATCGCGCTTTCCTATCGCGACGGCGAGTTCGGCGCGGTCTCGAACATCTGCAACCACGTGGGCGGGCCGCTCGGCAAGGGAACGCTCGACGGCGAGTACGTCGTCTGCCCGTGGCATCACTACAAGTTTCACCGCTGCAGCGGCGATGGCGAGCCGGGGTACGAGGACGATCGGGTGCCGAACTATGCGCTCAAGGTCGAGAACGGGCGGCTCCTGCTCAACCCGAAGCCCGTCAAGCCGCGCAACAAGCTGCCGCACGATCCGCATCCGCTGGCGCGCACGCCGAAGCGCGAGCCGGGACCGATTCGCGTCGTTGGCATCTCGACCACGGTCATGGACGAGCAGTATCCGCGCCATTCGGCATCCGACATGCTCCTCGACGTCGCACTCGAGCATGCGCGCGGTGCCAAGGCTGAGACGCGTCTCATTCGTCTCAATGCGCTCAAGTTCCGCCATTGCGAGGGCTACTACTCGAAGTCGGCGAAAGCCTGCACTTGGCCTTGCTCGATCACGCAGATGGACGACAAGGACCAGATGGAACAGGTGTACGAGGCGCTGGTGCACTGGGCGGACGTTGTAACGATCGCGACGCCCATTCGCTGGGGCGCGGCGAGCTCGCTCTATTACAAGATGGTCGAGCGCATGAACTGCATTCAGAACCAGATCACGCTGCGCAACGAAGTCCTGATCCGCAACAAGGTCGGCGCTTTCATCATCATGGGCGGCCAGGACAACGTGCAGGCGGTCTCCGGCCAGATGCTGATGTTCTTTGCCGAGCTCGGCTTCGTGTTTCCACCGTTTCCCTTCGTTGCACACACATTGGGGTGGAACTTCGAGGACATGGAACGCAACACCGAGTACGTGCAGCAGAGCGAGGCGTTGCGACGGGGCACGCGCCAGCTCATCGAGCGCTCCATCAGCATGGCAAGCGACCTCATCGGGCGCGATGCCTGCGCGCCCCACATCGAGCGCGGCGGCCGCAAGGCCCATTCGCTCGCTGAGGAATCCGGCGCGACCGAGGCGAGCGGCTGATCGCGCTTTTCAACAGGAGGGACTTCTCATGAAGAGCCACAGGATCAAAGGCGGTGGGGGCGTTCAGCTCCATGTCGTCGAGACAGGAAAGTCCGCGGGACCCTCGATCCTCTTCATCCACGGCATCTCACAGAGCTGGCTCACGTGGACGAGGCAACTCAATTCCGACCTGGCGGCAAGCTTCCGGCTCGTGGCGATGGACTTGCGGGGCCATGGTCTTTCGGACAAGCCCCGCGAGGGTTACGCGGATTCGAGGTTGTGGGCGGACGATGTGAACGCAGTCATTCGAACGCTCGATCTCGAGAGTCCGGTCCTCTGTGGCTGGTCGTACGGGCCACTGGTGATCCTCGACTATCTGCGGCACTACGGTGAGGACGCGATCGCGGGCGCGGATTTTGTCGGCGGTGTGACCAAGCTGGGGAGCGAGGCGGCGGCCGCGGTGCTGACGCCCGAGTTCCTCGGTCTCGTACCCGGTTTCTTTTCCACGGATGTCGCGGAGAGCGTACGCAGCCTCGACGGGTTGCTGGCTCTGTGCTTTAGCGATCAATTGTCAGTCGAGGACCGCTACCAGATGCTTGGCTACAACGTCTCCGTGCCACCCTACGTCCGCCAGGCATTGTTCTCCCGGTCGTTCGACAATGACGACCTGTTGCCGAAGCTTCGCAAGCCCGTATTGATCACACAGGGCGCCGAGGACGCGATCGTCATGCCGACGGTCATCGAGCAGCAGATGAGCCGCATTTCAAGCGCACGGGTACGCCTCATGCCGGGCGTCGGACACGCGGCCTTCTGGTGGGACGGCGCGAAGGCTTATAACAAGGGCCTGCGGGAGTTCGCCGAATCGCTTTGAATTGCGCCATCTCCCTGGCGCAGTATCGCGGGCCCTAGTCAGTCGCACTCGCCGCGGCCAGCGACGATCGCGCACGCGGCAGCCGTCCATACGCCTCGCACATGAGCGGCCAGAGCTCGGCGTTGTCACCCAGGATCCACACGAAGTCGCGCGCATCGCTGATGAACACGCTCGGCGTCGGTGGCAGGAGTGGCTCCGGCGGCTCGTGCCGCCGCAGCTCCACCTTGAGCCCGTAACGCAGCACGTTGGTTCGCATCGGCGTGCTCAGCGCCGCGGCCACTGAGTCGTGCTCCGCCAGATGCTCGAGCGAGGCGGCCACGATGAAGCCGTCGAGCGCATCGTTGCGGTTCTCGCCGCGCATGTTGACGAAGCGACAATACGGTTCGCCCGGCAGCAGCGCGAAGTGATTGGGAATCGGGAAGTATCCGCCGAATACGCGCAGCAACGAAACGCCGTTCAGCGTATGCCCGTCCACTTCACGCAGGCCACGTGCGACCTGCGCGACCCGGCCGTCGACGTTAGCGTGCGCTGCTGATGAGAAGCCGAGTGTCGCGAAAGCTGCGGCGCTCTGGAGCACGGCGCGGCGGCTCGCGGTCGGCATGAGGTGCGAGTTCATGGCAGTCCCCCACCGGGTGATCCGACACCCGGTAGGGTACTCCGAACGGTGGAGAGGTCACTCCCCGGCGACGGGGTGCGGTTTCGAGGGGTGAGCCGGGGCCGGCGGGCGCGAAGTGAGAATGCTTGCGACCTTGGGCCCCAGCCAGTGTTCGATATCGTCCACCAGCGTGAACGCTGCCGGCACGATCACCAGCGTGAGTCCCGTGGAGGTGATGAGCCCGCCGATCACCGCCACCGCCATCGGTGCACGGAACGCGTTGTCACCGTGGAAACCGAGCGCCACGGGCAACATGCCCGCGATCATCGCCACGGTCGTCATCACGATCGGACGGGCACGCTTGTGCCCGGCTTCCACAAGCGCCGTGAGACGATCCTTGCCCGCGCGCATTTCCTCGATCGCGAAGTCGACCAGCAGGATCGAGTTCTTGGCGACGATGCCCATCAGCATCAGGAAGCCGATGACGGCGGGCAACGACAGCGCGTAGCCCGTGATCATGAGGGCGACGGCCGCGCCGCCGATCGAGAGCGGCAACGCCGAGAGGATCGTGATCGGCTGGAACACGCGTTGGAACAGCAGCACCAGCACCGCGAACACCATCAGCACGCCGGTCGCCATGGCGATGCCGAAGTTGGCGAAGAGTTCACGCATGACTTCCGCATTGCCCGTTTCGACCACGCGCACCCCGCGCGGCAGCTGCTTGAGTGTCGGCAGCTCGTAGATCTGCTTGAGCGCAGGCCCGAGCTCCACACCCTTGAGATCGGCGTCGATCCACAGGCGCCGACTCTGGTTGTAGCGACGGATGCGCACCGGACCCTGGCTGAAGCTGATGTCGGCCACCGCCTTGAGCGGCACGCTGCCGCCGGCCGCGGTCGGCACCGGCAGATTCTCGAGTGTGGTGAGGTCCTGGCGAGCGCTCTCGATCAGGCTCACCCGGATCGGGATCTGGCGATCCGCGAGCGAGAACTTGGCGGCGTTCTGCGGCAGGTCGCCCAGGGTCGCGATGCGGATGGTCTGGCTGATACTCGCCACCGTTACGCCCAGGTCGGCCGCCAGGTCGAGACGCGGACGGATCACGATCTCGGGACGCTGCAAATCGGCATTGATGCGCGGCTCGCTCAGGATCGGGAGCGTGCGCATTTCCTCGACCACCTTGTGAGCTGTCTGCGTCAGCAGGACGGGATCGTCACCCGTGAGATAGATGTCGATGTCGCGGCCGCCGCCCGCGCCCGACTGATTGGCAAAAGACACGCGCGCATCCGGAATCTTCTTGAGCTCGACGATGGCTTTGTCCTGCCATTCCGACTGTGTTAGCTCGCGCTTCTCGCGCGGCACCAGAGTGATGTACTGGGTGGCACGGCGCACCTCGCCCGTATCGTCGGTGCCGACGAACTCGACCACGTCGGAGACTTCCGGATACTTCTTCAGGATCAGGTAGGCCTGTTTCGACACGGCGGCGGTTTGCTCGAGCCGCACGCCGGGCGGCAGCTCGATGTTGAGCGCCGCGCTCGAGAGATCCGACTCCGGGATGAACGAGGTCGGCACCATGCCGAGCGCAAAAATCGACAGGATGAAGAAGACCGTGCCGCCAGCGATCGTTCGCCAGCGATGCGCGACGCACCAGCGCAGCGCATTGAGGTAGCGCGTCATGACCGGGCCGTCGCCGTGCGTGATGTGCGTATCCGCCTTGAGCGAATAGGCAGCCAGTACCGGCGTGATCAGGCGCGCGACCAGCAACGAGAAGAACACCGCGGCCGCGACGGTGAGGCCGAACTGGATGAAGTATTGCCCGGTGATGCCCGGCATGAAGCTCACCGGCACGAACACCGCGATGATGGTCGCGGACGTCGCCACAACGGCGAGGCCGATTTCGTCCGCGGCATCGAGCGCCGCCTGGAAGCCGCTCTTGCCCTGACGCTTGTGCCGCACGATGTTCTCGATCTCGACGATGGCATCGTCGACCAGTACGCCCGCGACCAGCGACAGCGCCAGCAGGCTCACCTGGTTGAGCGTGAAGCCCATCCACTGCATGAATGCGAACGTCGGGATCGCCGAGAGCGGAATCGCCAGCGCCGAGATCGCGGTCGAGCGCCAGTCGCGCAGGAAGAACCACACGACCATCACCGCGAGAATCGAGCCCTCGATCAGCGCATTCATCGAGGAGCTGAACATCTGCTTGGTGTATGTGACGGTGGTGAAGACCTGCTTGACCTTCACGCTCGGCGTCTCGTCGCCGATCTTCCTGAGCATCTCGTCGACATTTTCCAGCGTGGTGACGTCGGACACGCCCTTCGACTTGAACACTCCGAAGGTGGTCGCGGGACGCCCGTTCAGGCGCGACAGCGAGCGGACTTCGGCGATGCCGTCGTGGACTTCGGCGATGTCGGCGAGCCGCGCGACACGCCCGCCTGGAAGCGCAATTTGCGTCTCGCCCAGCACCTGGGCCGAGGACGCGCCGCCCAGCACACGGATCGACTGCTCGCCGCCGCCCAATTGCGCGCGCCCACCCGGCGCATCGAGGTTGAGCTGCCTGAGCTGCTGGTTCACTTCGACCGCGGTGATGCCGAGCGCCTGCATGCGCGCCGGGTCGAGCTCGACGCGGACTTCGCGATCGACGCCCCCGCCCCGCTGTACCTGGGCAACGCCCGACACCTGCAGCAGGCGCTTGCCGATCGTGTTGTCCACGAACCAGCTGAGCTCTTCTTCGGTCATCGCGGTGGTGCTGACCGCGTAGTAGGCGATCGCGCCGCCCTCGATGTCCTGGCGCTCCACGAGCGGCTCATTGATGCCCTCGGGCAGCTCGCTGCGCACCTTGGCGATGGCATCGCGCACGTCGTTGGCCGCGCGGTCGACGGGCGTGCCGATCTGAAATTCAACGAACATCCATGCCTGCCCCTCGAGGGCGGCCGAGGTGATGCTCTTGACGTTGCCGACGCTCGCGATCGAGCCCTCGATCTTCTGCAGGATCTGCGTCTCGATCTCGGGCGGCGCTGCGCCCGGCTGCTCGACCACGACCTGGATCAGCGGGAAGGAAATGTCGGGCGAGAGATTCACGGGCAGACGGATGAAGGCCACCACGCCCATGAAGAAGAGCACGACAAAGAGAACGATCGGCGGAACCGGGTTGCGGATCGCCTTCGCTGAAATATTACGAATCACTGCTGCGCGTCCGCCTGTGCAACCCGGACTTTCTCGCCCGCGCGCAAGAAGCCGCCGGCGGTGCCAATCACACGCTCATCGCCCTTGAGACCGGAGTCGATGACGAAGCCCTCGGCAGTCGTGTCGGCCACGTGCACCGCGCGGCGCTCCGTCTCGTCCTTGTCGTTGACGATGAGGACGTAATTGCCCTGTGCGTCGGCGAGGACGGCGGTTTGCGGCAGCACTGCCCGCTCGGCTTCGCTCACGCGCACCTGCGCACGCGCGAATGCACCTGGCCGCAGCGCGGGATGCGGCTCGAGCTGGATGCGAATGTCACCGAGCCGTGTCTTGGGGTCGATCACCGCGCCCAGCAATCGCACCTTGCCTTTGAAGGGCTCCGCGATGCCGGTGAGATAAACGTTGGCCGACTGGCCCACCTGAACGGCCGCGATGTCCTGTTCGGCGATCTGTCCACGCATCTCGATTTCCGAACCGCTCGCGAGTCGGAAGAGGGGCTCGCCGCCGGGCATAGCGGTCTGGCCGACTTCGGCGGTGCGCGTAAGCACGATGCCGTCGGAAGGCGCGCGAATCTGCGTGCGCCCGAGGCGTGCCTCGGATTCCGCCAGTTGCGCGGCAGCGACCTTGGCGCGCGCCGCATCGGTGAGCGAGGCTGCGCGGCGCCGTTCGATTTCTTCTGCCGACAGCGCTCCCGCGGCCTCGACGCCCTTGGCCCGCTGATACTCGGCTTCGGAAAGCGCCGCCTGCGCCACCGCCTGATCTACCGTTGCCGCGAGCTGATTGACCTGCGCCGTCGTCACCGATTGATCGAGTCGCGCGAGGAGTTGACCTTTCTTGACCCGGTCACCGGCCTCCACCAGGACCGCGACGATGCGGCCACCTTCGCCTTCGGTGCCGATCGGCATGTCATAACGCGCCGAGATCGTTCCGGTGAAGGTGACGTTCCCGGTCACCGACTTGAATTCGGGCCTGGTCACCGTCACGAGCGGTAGCTCCTGATCCGCCGCCGTACCGGCTGCCGGTGCATTGGGTGACGAGGAACGAGTCGCCGCCCAGAGCACAGCGACGATCGCGAGCAGCACCCCGACGCCGATTGCGATGCGCTTGCGCGGTACCAGAGCGATGCGGTCGCGCCACGGCAGTTCGGGCCTGGGCCTGGCGGGTTCGAGACGCGCCTGCTCTAGGCTGATTGGCTTGAATTCGCGGGGTCCCAAGTTGTGTTCGGGCTGGGCGCTCACGGGCATCCTTGGCTCTGGGGTACGGTCCGGTTTTGAGCGGACACGGGGCCGCAAAGTTTACCGCACCGCGAGTGTCAAGGACATGTCAACGCGGAAAGGCGCTCGTCCGCTCAATCGAGCGTTTCGACCCTTCTTGCGAGTGCGAGCGGAGCACGCCCGCGGTCCATCTCTGTCGTGCACGCTCAGGCGTGTGGTTTGATGTTCGCGTTCAGCCGGAAGAGGTTCGTCGGGTCGTACTTGGCCTTGATCTGCGACAGGCGCTTGTAGTTCAGGCCGTAGTTTTCCAGCACCTTGCGTTCCGAGATGTCGGCGTTGTTGTCATTGACGTAAAAGCCGCGCGTGAAGGGCTCGAGAGTCTTCCAGGCTCCGCGTGCCCACGTCAGGTGCGCCTCGTCGCCGCTGCTGTCCGGCCACTTGGCAGCTACCAGCAGGTTGTGGCGCGCATCGCGATAGGGATACGCGGTCGCATCGGGCGCGACGCGCGAGATGGCGCCGCCCTGCGGCGCCGTGAGCACGGGCGTGATCGGCAGCGTCGAGCTCATGAACGTCTCGATCATCGCCTCGACCAGCTCCGGCGGCAGGCGGCGGACGAAGCCCGCCTTCACGTAATAGTGGTGCCCGTACGCAAAGACCTCGTCAACGCTGCTTTGCTGCTTGATGTACGGAATCGGCGCGATCGCATCGACGATCGGCTTGCGGAACTCGCGCAAGGGCTTCAGCACGCGCTCGCCGTCCGCGATCGAGCCGCAGTACGTGGCATCGAGCACCAGCACTTTGTGGCCCTCGGGATTGGTGACGAGCGTGGTATCGACGTAGAGCTCGTCCGGCGCCTCCTCGTAGTAGCCGTCGAAGAAGTTGAGCACGTCCTTCGCCTGCTCGACCGGATAGACGAGCACGCCACCGAGCAGCACCGGATCGACCGGATAGAGCTCGAACTCGAAGGACGTCACGACGCCGAAGTTGCCACCGCCGCCGCGCAACGCCCAGTTGAGATCGGCGTTCTCTTCGGCGCTCACACGCAGGAACTTGCCGTCTGCGGTCACGATGTCGTAGGCGCGCACGTTGTCGCAGGCCATGCTGAATTTCCGGCCCAGGCGGCCGAAGCCGCCGCCGAGCGTCAGGCCGCCGACGCCGGTGTGCGACACGGTGCCTGCCGTGGTCGCGAGCCCGAAAGCTTGCGCTTCGCGATCGAGACTGCCGAGTAGTGCCCCGCCGTCAACTCGCGCGCGACGGGCCACCGGATCGACCCGCACGCTGTTGATCTGCGCCAGGTCGATCATCAGCCCGCCTTCGCAAACCGATTGGCCTGAAATGCTGTGCCCACCGCCGCGCACCGAGACGAGCAGCGAGTGCGAGCGGCCGAAGTTGACCGCCTTGATGACATCGGAGGCGCCGAGACAACGCGCGATGAGTGCGGGCTTGCGGCTGAAGCTGCCATTCCAGGCCTTGCGGGCCTGCTCGTAGCCGGTATCGCTTGCAAGCAGCAGCTGACCGCGGAGGCTGGCACGCAGCTCGGCGACATCGCCGCGCGGCAGGATAATCTGCTTGCCGTCGCCCGTCAGCGCCGGCACATCGCCGCTGACCGCGCCTTCGGCTTGCGCCAGCAGGCGATGCAGCGGGAGTGAAGCGGTGGCGAGGGTGGCGAGGGCTGAGCCGCAAAAGAACCGTCTCTTCATTCTTGTCTCCCCGTGCGTTGGCGGGGGCAAGGATAAAGGACGGTGACGCAGATTCAAACCGCGACGCGAAGCAGTCCAGGAGCCGGACTCGCGCGGTCGCGTGCGCTCACTCGCGCGTCGGCACGACGGGGAGGGCGGTGGTGTATTTCAAGCGCCGCAGCACGAAGCTCGTGCTCACCGAGCGCACGGCGGGATTCGGCAGCAGGTGCTTGGTGAGGAACTCCTCGTAATCGCGCATCGTGCGCGCGACCACCTTGAGGAGGTAATCGTACTGGCCCGACATCATGAAACACTCGAGCACCTCGGGCTGATCCTGCACGAGGTCGTTGAAGATGCTGAGAGAATCCGGATGCTGCTTCTCGAGCGTGACGTGCGAATACGCCGTGATGCTGAAGCCCGCGTTTTCCGGATCGAGGATCGCCGCGTACTGCGCGATGTGGCCGGCGTCCTCGAGCCGCTTCAGCCGCCGCCAGCACGGCGCGGGACTCAGGCCCACGCGCTCCGCGAGCTCCTGGTTCGTGAGCCGCGCGTCGCGCTGCAGCTCTTCGAGGATGCGGACGTCGATCTGATCGAGGGTCGTCATGTGAGCAATAATCTTGCTAATACTAACTAAAGAATGCAAGAAAATTGCTGTCGGATCGCCGGACAGGCAACAAAAGAAAGGTAATTTCCCGCGAACACTTTTACTATGCGCGCACTTCGTCTCGAGTCCGCGGGGAGTGCCCATGCCTGAGCGTCATGCGGTTGTTCGACCCCTTCGTCGCGATGCGGATCAAGCGCCAACCCGGCTCGACTGGTCGCGCGTCGCCTATCGAATGCTCGTCTCGCGCGCGCTCGACGATCTCGAACAGGGCCAGCTCCTGCCGAGTCGCGAAGTGCTCTACCAGTTTTGTGCGCGCGGCCACGAACTGAGCCAGGCGCTCCTCGCGGAAAATCTCACCGGCGCGAACGACGGCGTCTCTCCTTACTATCGCGGACGGCCGCTCATGCTCTCGCTCGGTATGAGCGTCGAGCAGGCGCTCGGCTCGACGATGATGCGCTCGGGCGGCTTGAGCGAAGGGCGCGACATCGGCGTGGTGTTTCACATGCCGCGCATTCGTAACGTCACGGTGATGCCGGCAGCCGGTGGCGTGGGCACGCAATACACGCCGGGCGTCGGTTGGGCACAAGCGCTGGTGTACAAAGCCGACACGCTCGGCGAAGAAGAGAGTCGCGGCAGCATCGCGCTCATCCAGGGCGGCGACGGCTCGGTCGCGGCCAATGGCTTCTGGTCGGCGCTCACCATCGCAACCACCGAAAAGCTACCGGTACTCTTCTTCATCGAGGACAACGGCTACGGCATTTCCGTGCCGTGCAGTTACCAGACGCCGGGCGCGAACATCGCCGCGAACCTTGCGTCGTTTCGCAATCTGCGCGTGTTCGATGGCGACGGCACCGAGCCCCAGGCGGCCGCGGATCTCATCGCGCGCGCCGTGAGCACCGTGCGCGAGTGGCAAGGTCCCGCGCTTATCCGGCTCGTTGTGCCGCGCCTCAGCGGTCACTCGGGCCAGGACACGCAAACCTACAAGCCGCCCGGCCTGATCGACGCCGAGAAAGCACGCGACCCGATCGCCAAGCTCAAAGCCTTTCTCGTCCCCGAGCGCATCACGCCGAACTCTTGGGCGGAGCTGCAGCGGCGCGCCCAGGGGGAAGTCGAGGAGGCACTCGCGCGCGTGCGCGCGCAGCCGCAACCCGACGGTCGTCGCGTTACGCGCAACGTCTTTTCCGAGAACGATGCCCAGGGACGGCCGATCCTGCAGCGCCAGGGCGGTCTCGCGCCCGAAGGCCACGTGCATGCGCCGAGCTCCACCGTGGCGCGGCCCGAGCCCTCGCGCATCAACATGCTGACCGCGATCCGCCGCGTGCTCGACCACGAGCTCACCGTAAACCCGAAGCTCCTCATCTTTGGCGAGGACGTGGGCGTCAAGGGCGGTGTGCATGCCGCGACACTCGGCCTGCAGGAGAAATTCGGCCGCTCGCGCGTCTTCGATACCAGTTTGTCCGAAGAGGGCATCATCGGCCGCGCGGTCGGCATGGCGATCGCGGGATTGATGCCCGTGCCCGAGATCCAGTTCCGCAAGTACGCCGAGCCCGCCGCGGAGCAGATCGCGGATTGCGGCTCGATGCGCTGGCGCACGGCAAACCGCTTCGCCGCGCCGATGGTGGTGCGCATTCCGGGCGGTTTCTTCAAGGTCGGCGATCCGTGGCACAGCCAGACCAATGAAGTGCAATGGGTGCACGGGACCGGCTGGCGGGTGGCGGTGCCTTCGAATGCCGAAGATGCGACCGGACTCTTGCGCGCCGCGTTGCGCGGCAACGATCCCACCATGTTCTTCGAGCATCGCGCGATGCTCGATGGCGCCTGGGCGCGCCGCCCGTATCCAGGCGATGACTACGTCGTGCCGTTCGGCGTGGCCCGCGTGATCCGCCCGGGCAACGACCTCACGGTGGTGACCTGGGGCGGAATGGTGGAGCGTTGCGAGGCGGCGCAGACTCAGTCGGGCATCGATGCGGAGATTCTCGATCTGCGCACGCTGATGCCGTGGGACAAGGACGCGGTGCTGGCCTCTGTCACCAAGACGCGGCGCTGCCTCATCGTTCACGAAGACGGCCTGGTGGCCGGGTTCGGCGCGGAAATCGCCGCGATGCTGGCGAAAGAGGCCTTCTTCAGCCTCGATGCGCCGATCGAGCGGCTCGCGATGCCCAACATCCCGAGCCCGCACAGCCTGTCGCTGCTCGATGCGGCACTCCCCTCGGTCGAGTCGATCGCGCACACTATGCGCACGCTGACCGAGATCTGAGCCGTGCCGCAATCCATAGACATCGTCACACCACCGGACCAGGAAGGTACTGAAGCGGTCGTCCTGCGCTGGTTCAAGCGCATCGGCGAGACGGTCATGCAGCACGAGCCGTTGCTCGAGCTCGAGACCGACAAGGTCACCGTCGAAATTCCCGCGCCCGCGAGCGGCCAGCTCCTCGAGATCCTGAAAGTGGAGAAAGACTCCGTCGAGCCCGGTACGGTGCTTGGGCGCATCGGCTCAGGTGCCGCGGCGACCGAGACGAAAGCGACGCCGGCCGCCGCCCCACGCGCGGCACCGAAGGCGAGCGTGGATCACGCGCTGCTGAGTCCGGCGGTGCGTCGGCTCCTCGCCGAACACAACCTGGATCCTTCGCAGGTGACCGGCACGGGCAAGGACGGCCGCATCACCGCCCAGGATGTGGAGCGCCACCTCGAGCAGGCCCCTGCGTCCATGCGCGAGCCGCCGCGTCCTGCAACGACCAGCGATACGGCGCGTCGCCCGGCGGTTAGTGAGCCACCGCGACCGGCGCCCGCACCGGTTTCGACGCGTCCGTCGGCACCGAGCCGTCATGTGCCGCACAGCCAGATGCGCAAGCGCATCGCCGCGCACATGAGCGCGAGCATGGCGACCGCGCCGCACGTGACGACCGTATTCGAAGCGGACATGAGCCGCGTGGTCGCACATCGCCAGCAACACCTGCGTGAGTTCGAGTCGCGCGGGGTCAAGCTGACCTACACAGCCTATTTCGTCGCAGCCTCCGTGAAAGCACTGCAAGCCGTGCCGGAGGTCAATGCGACCTGGCACGAAGACAGCCTGGAGATCTTCAGCGACTCCAACATCGGGGTCGGCACAGCGCTGGGAGACCAGGGCCTGGTGGTGCCCGTGATCCACCGGGCGCAAACGCTCGATCTCTTCGGCATCGCCCGCCGCCTGGGCGAGCTCGTGGAGGCGGCGCGCAACAACAAGCTCTCGCCCGACACCGTGCGCGGCGGCACCTTCACGATCTCGAATCACGGCGTGAGCGGCAGCCTCGTGGCGGCGCCGATCGTGATCAATCAGCCGCAGGTCGCGATCCTGGGCGTCGGCAAGTTGCAACGCCGCGTGGTGGTGCACGAGGTGGACGGCGTCGAGTCCTTGAGCGTGCGCCCGATGTGCTATCTCTCGCTCACCATCGATCACCGCGCGCTCGACGGCTACCAGGGCAACACGTTCCTCGCGGCGCTCGTCAACGCGCTGCAGAGTGTGTAGGCAGCCCGCCGAAGCGTCGAAACGCGGCCTCTGACGGCGCCGCGAGTTTTCCCGAAACTGTAGTCGCGCTCTGCGACAAGTGCGCATCCGCAGCGGCGAATACCCGCGCGTAGAGCACGCGGCACAGTTCGTACGCCTCGGTTCCCACCCAATCGGCCGGCAGGAGCGAAGCGGGCAGGAGCGGGTCGCGCAGATGGATCTTGCGGTACTCGTGAATGAGGAGCGTGCGCACGATGAAGGCGGAGAGCGGCGAGGGCCGCGCAGCAGCGAGCGCCTCCTGCACGGGGCGGAAGAGCTCGATGAAACGCCGATAGCCCCGGCTCAATTCGCTCAAGTCCCAACTCGCCGCCGCAATGCGCCGGTTCTCGGCTTCATCGCCGGTGACCGACTGCAGCACCGTGACGTGACCCGGAATGGCGAGCTCGCGCAGGCTCTCGCGAGCGTCGTCGATGCCATGTTCGGGATGCACCAGCACTCCGGGTGCCAACTGGCCGAATCCCAGCCAGAGCAGTTCCTCGCGCAGCCGCTCGCGGCGGGCACGTGAGCCCTTGGGCAGCAACAGCAAGGTCCAGCGGCCGTGCCAGTCGCGTGGGTTCTCGCTGTAGATACGCCGCGTCGCTTCTTCGAAGCGTGCGCGCCCGGGTTTCGCGAGGCGATAGAAGCTCAGCCGGCCGCGGCGCTCGGCCTCGAGCCAACCATCCTTCGCCAGGCGCGCCACCGAAGTGCGGACCAGTCTTTCGGTCAGGCCGAAAGGCTGCGCGAGGGCGATCAGGCTGGCGAGCGAAATGGAGCCGCCCCGCGGCGCGATGGAGTCGCCAAAGATCGAGATGATGAGCGACCCGCCGCGCACGGGCCGCTGGCGGCGGAAATGGCGCACCAGGGCCGCGACGGAGGGCTCGAGCGGGGCCGCTGCAATAGAAGAGGAGAGGGATCCGGGGCGCCTGGCCATGGCGGCGCATTCTGACACAGTAAAAATTGAACTGCAGGCGCTTTTGTGTCAGATTTCCCCGTTCTCGCGAGGAGCCAGCATGTACACCCAGGGCCTTGATTCACTGGGCAAGGAAGCCCTTCACCAGGGCGCCGCCGATACGGCCGCGCTCGAGGGCCGCTTTCAATCCAAGGTGGACGCCGACGACAAGATCGAGCCCAAGGACTGGATGCCCGATGCCTATCGGCACACGCTCATCCGCCAGATCTCTCAGCACGCGCATTCCGAGATCGTCGGCATGCTGCCCGAGGGCAACTGGATCACGCGCGCGCCCACGCTCAAGCGCAAGGCAGTGCTGATCGCCAAGGTCCAGGACGAGGGCGGCCACGGCATGTATCTCTACAGCGCCGCGGAGACGCTCGGCATTTCGCGCGACCAGATGATGCAACAGCTCCTCACCGGCGCCGCCAAGTACTCGAGCATCTTCAACTACCCGACGCCCACCTGGGCGGATGTCGGCGCGATCGGCTGGCTGGTCGATGGCGCTGCGATCATGAACCAGATTCCGATCTGCCGTTGCTCGTACGGCCCGTACGCGCGCGCGATGGTGCGCATCTGCAGGGAAGAGAGTTTTCACCAGCGCCAGGGGTTTGAAATCATGCTGACGCTCGCGCGCGGCACGCCCGAGCAGCGCGCCATGGCGCAAGGCGCGCTCGATCGCTGGTGGTGGCCCTCGCTGATGATGTTCGGCCCGAGCGATGCACAGTCGAAGCACACGGCGCAATCGATGCGCTGGAAGATCAAGCGCTTCACCAACGATGAGCTCAGGCAGAAGTTCGTCGACATCACGGTGCCGCAGGCCAGGTTCCTCGGTCTCACCGTGCCCGATCCCAAGCTCACCTGGGACGAGGCCGAGCAGCACTACCGCTTCGGCGAAATCGACTGGAACGAATTCAACGCGGTGTTGAAGGGCAATGGCCCGTGCAATCGCGAGCGCCTCGAGGCGCGCCAGCGCGCGCATGAGAATGGCCGCTGGGTGCGCGAGGCGGCGCTCGCGTATGCCGACAAGCAACGCACGCGCGCGGCCGAGGCCGCGTGAGGAGCTGACATGAGCCAACAGGAACGCGAGTGGCCGTTGTTCGAAGTATTCATCCGGGCACGCTCCGGCCTCGAGCACAAGCATGTCGGCAGCATCCACGCGACCGATGCGCGCATGGCCATCGAGCACGCGCGGGACGTCTACACGCGCCGCCAGGAGGGTGTGAGCATCTGGGTGGTGCCATCCGCGGCGATCGTGGCCTCCGATCCCCAGGAGGCGGAGGCGCTCTTCGAGCCCGCGAAGGACAAGGTGTATCGCCACCCGACCTTCTATTCGATCCCCGACGAGGTCAAGAACCTGTGAGCGACGCGCGCTTTCGCTACCTGCTGCGACTCGCCGATACCAGTCTCGTGCTCGGGCAGCGACTCGGCGAATGGGTCGGGCATGCGCCGGCGCTCGAGGAGGATCTCGGGCTCGCCAATCTGTCGCTCGACCTCATCGGCCAGGCGCGCCTGCTGCTTACCTACGCGGGCGAGCTGGAGGGCAAGGGCCGCGACGAAGACCAGCTCGCGTTCCTGCGCGACGGCACGGATTTCTACAACCTCACCCTGGCGGAGCAGCCGAACGGCGATTTCGCCCACACCATCGTGCGCCAGCTCCTGCTCGATGCCTGGCAGCTCGAGCTCTATGAGGAATTGCAGCACTCGAGCGATGAGCGGCTCGCGGCCATTGCCAGCAAAGCGCTCAAGGAAACGCGTTATCACTTCCGCTATAGCGCCGGGTGGGTGGTGCGGCTCGGCGACGGTACGGCGGAGAGCAAGACGCGCGTGCAAGCGGCGCTCGATGAGCTCTGGCGCTTCACGGGCGAGCTCTTCACGCCGGATGAGGTCGATGCCGCGATGGTTGCGCAGAAGGTCGCGCCCGATCTAGCGACACTGAAGCCCCGGTGGCAGGGACGCATCGAGGAGGTGCTGAGGGAGGCCACGCTCGAGCGCCCCACCGATACGGCTTATCCGTGGCATGGCAAGCGCGGCCGTCACACCGAGCACCTCGGATATCTGCTCGCCGAAATGCAGTTTCTGCAGCGCGCGTACCCCGGAGCACAGTGGTGAGCGCGAAGCGCCAAGCGCACGAGCCGTGGCTCGAGGCTGCGGCTGCGGAGCGGACCGTCTGGCGAGTCCTCGAGAGCGTGCTCGATCCCGAAATCCCGGTGCTGTCGGTCATCGATCTCGGCATCGTGCGTCACGTCCGCATAAGCGACTCCGGCGCGATCGAAGTCGGCGTCTCGCCCACCTACTCCGGCTGTCCCGCGACCGAAGTCATTCGCCACTCGATCGTGCACGCCTTGCGCGACGCGGGGTTCGACGATGCGCGCGCGGTCGATGTGCTGTCGCCGCCCTGGACCAGCGACTGGATTACGCCCGAAGGCCGCGAGAAGTTGCGCCGCTTCGGCATCGCGCCGCCCGCCACCGCGGTTTCGAGCCCGCGACACCTTTTCGGGCAACCGCGCGTCGCCTGCCCGCGCTGCGGCTCCGAGCAAG
This sequence comes from Steroidobacteraceae bacterium, assembly GCA_035455565.1. Classification (GTDB taxonomy): domain Bacteria; phylum Pseudomonadota; class Gammaproteobacteria; order Steroidobacterales; family Steroidobacteraceae; genus DATBVX01. Next base: position 22,621 of record DATIEU010000515.1, read on the forward strand.
CCGAGCGCGTGAGCGAATTCGGTTCGACGCCCTGCAAGGCTCACTATCAATGTCGCAGCTGCGCCGAGCCCTTCGACTACTTCAAGTGCATCTGAGCTACGCGTGCTGAAGTTTCACGCACTCGAGGTGACCGACGTCTCCCCGGAAGGCGAGGCGGCCACCTGCCTGACCTTCGCCGTGCCGCCGGACCTGCGCGACGCGTATCGCTTCGCAGCCGGTCAGCACCTCGGCATTCGCACGCAGCTCGGCGGCGAGGAAGTGCGCCGCACGTACTCGATCGTCAGCGCACCGGGAGATCCCGAACT
>DATIEU010000516.1:0-15639 GCA_035455565.1 Steroidobacteraceae bacterium
GAACGATTACGCCGGAACGGACCTTGATGGACTCTATTCGGAACTCAACCTGGGTTTCGAACTTCCGGCGGGTTTCGGCCTCAATGTGCACGCCGGGTACAACTACGGCGACGCGTTTGAAGACACGGAATACATCGACTACTCCGTGGGCGTCACCTATACGTTCAACCACTTCGATCTCGAGCTGAAGTGGGTCGACAACGACCTGAGCGACAGCGATCCGCTCTTCACGGAGGACGATGTGTTCAACACCGAGGGTCGGGCGATCCTGTCGGTATCGACCACGTTCCCGTGGAGCTCTGAATAAGAATTCGAGGCGCAGGGGGGACCGCGTGTCCCCTCTGCCTCACTCGAGGGTCTTCACCACTTCGGCGATGGTGCCGAAGATCTCGTCGATCTGACTTTTCTCGATGATCAATGGTGGCGAGAGCGCCATCACGTCGCCGGTGGTGCGCGTCAGCAGACCGCGGTCGTAGCACTTCAGGAATGCCTCGAACGCACGGGTCGTCGGACGACCCGGGGCGGGCGCGAACTCGATGCCGGCAATCAACCCGTAGTTGCGCAGGTCGACAATGTGCGGCAGGCCCTTCAGGCCATGAAGCGCTTCTTCCCAATACGGCCCAAGCTCACGCGCGCGCGTCAGTAGCCCCTCGTGCTGGTAGATGTACAGCGTGGCGAGTGACGCGGCGCAGGCGGTCGGATGCGATGAGTACGTGTAGCCGTGGAACAGCTCGATCGCGTTCTCCGGCCCCTGCATGAAGGCGTCGTAGATCGCCTTGCGCACGAACACTGCGCCCATCGGCAGGCTCCCGTTGGTCAGTCCCTTGGCGGCCGTGATCATGTCGGGCAGCACAGCGAATTCCTGGGCAGCGAAGGGTGAGCCGACGCGGCCGAACCCGGTGATCACTTCGTCAAAGATGAGGAGGATGCCGTGGCGGTCGCAGATCTCGCGCAGGCGCTTCAGGTATCCCTTGGGCGGCATGATGACACCGGCGGAGCCGGCGATCGGTTCGACGATCACCGCCGCGATGGTCGAAGCATCGTGCAGAGCCACCAGGCGCTCGAGCGCATCGGCGAGATGCGCACCCTGCTCGGGCAGGCCGCGCGAGAAGGCATTGTTCTGAACGTCGAGCGTGTGCGGCAGATGGTCGACGCCCGCGAGCAGGAGGCCGAAGGTCCTGCGGTTATTCACCATGCCACCGACCGCGGTGCCGCCGAAGCCCACGCCGTGATAGCCCTTCTCACGCCCGATCAGCCGCTGACGCTGTCCTTCACCGCGCACGCGGTGATACGCGAGCGCGATCTTGAGTGCCGTGTCGACGGACTCGGAGCCCGAGTTGGTGAAGAACACATGATCGAGGCCGGGCGTGAGGCGCACCAGGCGCGTGGCGAGCTCGAATGCCGCGGGATGACCCATCTGGAAGGGTGGCGCGTAGTCGAGCGTCAGCAGCTGACGATGCACGGCCTCCGCGATCTCGCGCCGTCCATGCCCGGCGTTCACGCACCACAAGCCGGCGGTGCCATCGAGAATCTTGCGGCCGTCCGCCGTCCAGTAGTGCATGCCCTCCGCCTTCGCGAGCAGCCGCGGACGCGACTTGAACTGGCGATTGGCGGTAAAGGGCATCCACCAGGCCTCGAGGTCTTGGCGATCGATAGCAGGTGCAACGGGGTGTGCGGTCATCGAATTACTCCGGCGGCGAGCGGCGAAGGTTAAGAAAAATTGACAGCGCCGACAATTCTGGCCCAAATTTGCCCTCGTCTGTCTATTATTCTAAACACCCTTAGCCGGGGTCGCACATGAACATCGATGTCGGCGCGCACCTGCGCGCGGTGCGCAGCATGTATGGGCTGTCGCAGCGTGAACTCGCGAAGCGCGCGGGCGTCACCAACGGCATGATCTCGCTCATCGAACAAAATCGCGTGAGCCCATCGGTCAGCTCGCTCAAGAAAGTGCTCGACGGCATCCCCATGTCGCTCGCCGAGTTCTTCACGCTCGACCTGAGCGCGGGGCCGCAGGTCTTCTACGCGCGCAACGAGCTCACCGATCTCGGCAGCGGCGATGTGTCCTTGCGGCTCGTGGCGGCGAAACGGCCTAACCGCGCGCTCGCGATCCTGCATGAGCGCTATGCAGGCGGTGCCGACACCGGCGCCGACATGCTGAGTCACAAGGGCGAAGAAGGCGGCGTGGTGGTGAAAGGCCGCATCGAGCTCACCGTCGGCGCCGCGACGCGTATCTTGAGCGCGGGCGATGCGTATTATTTTTCGAGCGCCGTGCCGCATCGCTTCCGCAACCCCGGCCGCGAGGACTGTGAGATCATCAGCGCCACCTCGCCGCCGACGTTTTGAGAATGCGGCCGCATGCACCTGAGTAATTGAGATGGCGCAACCTCTTCCAGCAGTCTCCTGGCATGAACGCGCGCAGCGCATTACGCCGCGCACGCAAGCGTTCATCAATGGCCGCTACGTGGACGCGGTCTCTGGCGCCACGTTCGATTGCCTGAGCCCGATCGACGGGCGCCTGCTCGCGAAAGTCGCCGCGACTGACCAGGCGGACGTCGATGCCGCGGTCGCGAGCGCGCGCGCTGCCTTCAACAAGGGCTCGTGGTCGCGATTGGCGCCGGTGCGCCGCAAGCGCGTGCTGCTGCGTTTCGCCGAGCTGATCCAGAGCCACGCCGAAGAGCTCGCGCTCCTCGAGACACTCGACATGGGCAAGCCGATTGCGGACAGCACACGCATCGACATGCCGGCCGCGGCGCGCTCGATCGCGTGGTTCGCGGAAGCCATCGACAAGGTCTACGACGAGGTCGCGCCCACGGGACCCGATGTGCTCGCCCTGATCACGCGCGAGCCCGTCGGAGTGGTGGGAGCGATCGTTCCCTGGAACTTCCCCTTGCTGATGGCGAGCTGGAAACTCGGTCCGGCTCTCGCCGCCGGCAATTCGGTCGTCCTCAAGCCGTCGGAGAAGTCACCGCTCACGGCGCTCCGGGTTGCGGAGCTCGCGCTCGAAGCGGGGCTGCCGGAAGGCGTGCTCAATGTGCTGCCGGGATTTGGTCAGACGGCTGGCAAGGCACTGGCGCTGCACATGGACGTCGATTGCATCGCCTTCACGGGCTCGACCGCCACTGGCCGCCTGATGCTGCAGTACTCCGGGCAGTCGAACATGAAGCGCGTGTGGCTCGAGTGCGGCGGCAAGTCGCCGCACATCATCATGGCCGATACCGCCGACCTCGATCGTGCCGCGCGCGCGGCGGCGTTTGCGATCTTCTTCAACCAGGGTGAGATGTGCTCGGCCGGTTCGCGTCTCATCGTGCAGGAGAGCGTCCGCGACCAGGTGCTCGAGAAAATCGCCGCCGTGGGACGCACGCTGCAACCGGGCGACCCGCTCGATCCGAACACCGCGCTCGGTGCCATCGTCGATGAAACCCAGCTCAACACCGTCATGCGCTACATCGAGTCCGGCAAGAGCGAAGGCGCGCGCCTGGCGCTCGGCGGCCAGCGCGTGCGCAAGGATACTGGCGGGTTCTACGTCGAGCCCACGATCTTCGACGACGTGCAACCGAAGATGACGATCGCACGCGAGGAAATCTTCGGGCCCGTGCTCGCGACAATCACCTTCCGCAATGTCGACGAGGCGCTCGAGATCGCCAACAACGTCATCTACGGTCTGGCCGCGGGCATCTGGACACGCGACATTCAAACGGCGCACCGCGTGGCGCGTGCGTTGCGCGCCGGGACGGTCTACGTGAACTGTTACGACGCCGACGACATCACGGTGCCGTTCGGCGGCTTCAAGCAGTCCGGCAACGGCCGCGACAAGTCGCTGCACGCGCTCGACAAGTACGTGGAGCTCAAAACCACCTGGATCGATCTCTCATGACCACCATTACCGTCGCCGCCACGCAGATGGCGTGCTCGTGGGATCGCGACGCCAACGTCGCGCGGGCCGAACAGCTGGTGCGCGCGGCCGCCCGCCAGGGCGCGAACGTGATCCTGCTGCAGGAGCTCTTCGAGACGCCGTACTTCTGCAAGGATCACCTCGCGAAGCATTTTGACCTGGCGCGTCCGTTCGAGGGTCATCCGACGCTCGAGCGGATGTGCAACCTGGCGCGCGAGCTCGGCGTCGTGCTGCCCGTGAGTCTCTTCGAGCGCGCCAACAACGCTTACTACAACTCGCTCGCCATGGTGGACGCGGACGGCAGCGTGCTTGGCGTGTATCGCAAATCGCATATTCCGGAAGGGCCGGGCTATCACGAGAAGTTCTATTTCTCGCCGGGTGACACCGGATTCCGCGTGTGGCCGACGCGCTTCGGCACGCTCGGTGTCGCGGTGTGCTGGGACCAGTGGTTCCCGGAGGCGGCACGCGCGATGGCGTTGCTGGGCGCCGAAGTCCTCTTCTACCCCACGGCCATCGGTTCCGAGCCACACGATCCGTCGATCACCTCCACCGGTCATTGGCAACGGACGATGCAGGGACATGCCGCGGCCAACGTCATGCCGGTCGTCGCCTCGAATCGCATCGGCGTCGAGAAGGGCGAGCGCTACGAAATGACGTTCTACGGTCATTCCTTCATCGCTGGACACACGGGCGAAATCATCCAGCAGGCCGACGGCAAGTCAGAGCAGGTGATCACGGTGCGCCTCGATCTCAAGGCGATCCGTGAGTATCGCCACGCCTGGGGCCTGTTTCGCGATCGCCGTCCGGACCTGTACCAGCCGCTCCTCACGCTTGACGGCGTCACTTCGGCCGACTGCTAGTCCCGGCCCAGCGCCTCAAGCCGCGCTCGTGGCCGCGACACACGTCTTGTTTGCCAGCGCGCCCAGGGGTTTGAGCGAACTCCTCGCCGAGGAGCTCAAGGCCCTCGGTGCCACGCACCTGCGCGTACTCTCGGGCGGGGTGCATTTCCAGGGAACGCTCGAGGTCGCTTACCGCGCCTGTCTCTGGTCGCGGGTGGCTTCCGCCGTTCTGCTCGAGCTCGGCACGTTCGAGGCCGACACGCCGGACGAGCTGTACGCGGGCATTCGCAACATCGACTGGCGCCAGCACATCGGTCCGGAAGCGACCCTGGCTTGCGAGTTCACGGCGACCCAGTCGCCGCTTCATCACAGCCAGTTCGCGATGCTGAGAACCAAGGACGCCATCGTCGACCAGCTGCGCGAATCACGCGGTGCCCGTCCGAACATCGACACGGCCGAGGCGGACGTGCGCGTTCACGTGCACGCGCAGCGACACCGTATTACGGTCAGCGTGAATCTCGCGGGCGAGAGCCTGCACCAGCGCGGCTACCGCGTGCGCGGTGGCATTGCGCCACTCAAGGAGAACCTCGCCGCAGGCATCCTGCTGCGTACGGGTTGGCGGGAGATGGCGAGCGCGGGCGCGGCGTTCGTCGATCCGCTGTGCGGCTCGGGTACCTTTGTCATCGAAGCGGCGCTGATGGCGCGCGACATCGCGCCGGGACTGCTCCGCAAGCGCTTCGGCCTCGAAGGCTGGAGCCAGCACGACCGGGACCTGTGGCAGGGGGTGAAGGCGGACGCTGTGTCGCGGCGCGCAGAGAGCGCGGCGCATGGACCCATCCGTGGATCCGATCAGGATGCGCGCTCGGTACGCAGCGCGCTCGAAAACATGGAGCGTGCGGGCCTGACCAAGGTGGTGCACGTCGAGCGGCGCGAGCTCGATAAGGTCGAGCGTCCAGGCGATGGCATCGGGCTTCTCTGCACGAACCCTCCTTACGGCGAAAGACTCGGAGAACAGCCAGAGCTCGAGTCGCTCTATCAGAAGCTGGGCGCGAAGCTGCGCGAGGAATTCGGCGGCTGGCGTGCCGCGGTGCTGACTGGGAACGCGGAGCTGGGACGCGCCATCGGGATTCGCGCGCGTCGCGTGCACACGTTGTGGAACGGACCGATCGAATGCCGGCTGCTGCGCTTCGACGTGGAACCGCGCTGGTTCGAATCCGGCCAGGACTCACGTGGCATCATCCTGCGCGATGCGGCCGACGCACGCGCGCGGCCGGGCGCGCAGATGTTCGCCAATCGGCTGAAAAAGAATCTGCGTGAGCTCGAGAAGTGGGCGAAGCAGAGCGGGGTGAGCTGTTACCGGGTCTACGACGCTGACATGCCGGAGTACGCCTTCGCCATCGATCTCTATCAGGGCGAGGAGCGTTGGCTCTTTGTGCAGGAGTATCAGGCTCCGCGCACGGTCGAGTCGGTGGGCGCGCGGGCACGTCGCGACGAGGCGCTCTCCGTGCTGCCGGAGCTTTTCGGGATCGAGCTCGATCACATTCATTTCCGGACACGCCGGAAGCACAAGCGCGGCGAGCAATACACCAAGCGCGCGGAGCAGGGCATCTTTCACCGGGTGCACGAGGGTGGGCTGGAGTTCCTCGTGAATTTCACCGACTACCAGGACACCGGCCTGTTCCTCGATCACCGGCCGACGCGTGCGCTGATCCGCGAGCGCGCGGCCGGCGAACGATTCCTCAACCTGTTCGCCTACACCGGCAGCGCCTCGGTCTACGCCGCAGCGGGTGGTGCACGCACCACGCTGTCGGTCGATCTCTCGAACACCTATCTCGCCTGGGCGCGCCGCAATCTCGAGCTGAACAAGTTCGGCGCCCGCGACCACCAGTTGCTGCGGGCCGACTGTGCACGGTGGCTCGAGACGCAGAGTGCACTCGGTGAACGCGGGCCGCGCTTCGGGCTGATCTTCCTCGACCCGCCCACCTTCTCCCACTCGAAGAGCACGCGCGTAATGGAGGTGCAGCGCGACCACGTCCGGCTCATCACGCTCGCGAGCCAGTTGTTGACGCCCCGCGGGACGCTGCTATTTTCGACTAACGCGGAGCGTTTCCGGCTCGACCGCGACGCGCTGGGCGCCTTCGTGATCGAGGACCTCACGGCACGCTCGATTCCGCGCGATTTCGCCCGTCACGCCCGCATTCATCAGTGCTTCGAGATCCGCTTACGCCGCGCGACGCCGCCCGCTACTTCAGGGCCTTGACGCCGATCCGCAGGGCAGCGATCGCCAGGAACACTTCGCGCAGGAAACACAACAGCGCCGCGATGAAGCTCAGCATCGCGACGATGAACATGAGCGCGATGGCGGTCGCCAGCTTGAATTCCACGAACGCGCCGACGAAGAGCGCCACGACCACGGAAGCGACCAGGAGCGCACAGATCGTGCAGAGCGTGATGGCGCGGTTCATGAGCCGCGCGCGTCGACCCAGCACGTGCAACTGTTGCTGATGCGTCGGGTAGTCGGTCGGCGCGGCTGACTTCGCAATCGCCTCCACTTCGCGCGCGCGCTCCACAACTCGCGCCAGCCGGCCGGTGAGCACGGTCAGCATGATGCCCACGCCCGATAGCAGGAAGACAGGAGCGACCGCGAGCTGAATCACCTGGGCGACTGTCGAAATCTGGAAATCCGCGCCGTTCATCTGACCTCCGTTCACTCTATATACACCACGCAACGCGGGATCCTGGCGCGCTCCCGTCACAACAAGTCGCGCAGCCGGTAGTAGAGCATCGCGAGCACCAGGGTGGGGCGCCTGAGCAGCGCGCCGCCTGGGAAATCGTGGTGCGGAATGCGTGCAAAAAGGTCGAAGCGTTCGGCCGTTCCCGCGACCGCTTCGGCGATCAGCTTGCCCGCGATGCCCGTGAGTGCGACGCCGTGGCCCGAGAAGCCTTGCAGGAAATAGACGTTTGCGCCGAGCCGGCCGAAATGCGGTGCGCGATTCAACGTGATGTCGAGATACCCGCCCCATGAATAGTCGATGCGCACATCGGCGAGCTGCGGGAAGACGTTGAGCATGCGGGCGCGCGTCACGCGCTCCGTGCCGAGCGGATCGAGACCGGAGTAACTCACGCGGCCGCCGAACAGCAGCCGGTGATCCGCCGAGCGGCGAAAGTAATCGATGATCCAGTTCATGTCGGCCACCGCCATGTTGTTGGCGATGAGTCGCTGGGCGCGCTCGGCGCCGAGCGGGGCCGTGGCCACGATGTAGGTGCCCACGTTCATGATCTTGGAAGCAAGCTCGGGTGCGGTGTCACCGAGGTATACATTCCCACTCAGCACCAGGTGACGGCAGCGAACGGCGCCGTGCGCGGTCTGCACCGTCACCGTATTTCCCGGCGCATAACGCAGGGCTCGGGTGTTCTCGAACACGCGTGCGCCTTGCTGGGCGGCGGCGCGCGCCAGCCCGAGCGTGTAGTTGAGCGGATGCAGGTGACCACACTGCGTGTCATAGAGGCCGGCGATGTAGCGGCGGGTCTGGAGCAGGTCGCGAAGCTCGGCTCCCTCGATGAGCCGCACGGAACGGTAGGAGTACTCGCGTTCGAGTTGCTCCGCCCACTCAACCAGCTCGGCACGATGTCGTGGCTTGATGGCGGCGAGCATCTGCCCGTCCACCCAGTCGCAATCGATCGCGTAGCGGCGGATCAGGTCGCGCGTGAGCGCAAGGGCCTCGACCGTGATGTCCCAGAGTGCACGGGCCGTTCCCGTGCCGACCAGCCGCTCGATCTTGTCCTGGCCGGCGGAGAATCCCGGCAAGACCTGTGCACCGCTGCGACCCGAGGCGCCCCAGCCGACGCGCTTGTCCTCGAGCAGCACCACGCTCAACCCACGCTCCGCGAGATGCAGCGCGCTCGAGCAGCCGGCGATCCCGCCGCCAACCACGCATACATCGCAATCGACATCGCCAGCGAGCGCCGGAAAGGGCGGCTGCGGATGGGCGGTGGCGGCGTAATAGGACTTCACGTGATCGGTCCGCATGGCAATCTGTTTAATATTCTGCGATGGCGGCAGCGGCTTGACTTTCGCGAGGATAGCGGGGCCTTGTGCTTCCCGGCAAACATGCGGCGCTGCAGTACACTCGCCTAAGCCTTGGAATCTCTGGATTCTTTCGTACCGTGCCGAACGGGCGAAGCCGCCGGGCTGGGGGATGTGGTCTAATGCCCCGGTTCTGAACGCCTGCGGCTCTCGCGGGCTGTTTAAAATAATTAACATGCGTGCAGCGAAGCCCTTCATTGGGATACCGGCGGATCGTCGCCTGCTCGGCCACCATTGGTTTCACGTGGTGGGCGAGAAGTACATCGAAGCGGTGCGCGAGGCCGCGGACGCGATACCAGTGGTCATCCCGGCGCTGGGACCGCACCTCGATCTCGCGTTGCTGCTCCAGCGCTTCGACGGGCTGCTGCTGCCGGGAAGCGCCTCCAACGTCGAGCCGCACCACTACCGCGGCCCGCAAAGCGCTCCCGGGACACTGCACGATCCGGCGCGCGACGCGACCACCCTGCCCATGATCCCGCAGGCGATCGCGGCGGGAATGCCGGTGCTCGCGGTGTGCCGGGGGTTCCAGGAGATGAACGTGGCGTTCGGCGGCACGCTCTGGCAGCGGCTGCACGAGGTCGGGAACTACGAGGACCACCGCGAAGACGACGAAGCGCCGCTCGAGGTGCAGTACGGGCCTGCTCACGACGTGCTGCTCGAGCCCGGTGGCGTGCTGCACAGGCTCGCGGGCAGCGACCGCATACAGGTGAACTCGCTCCACTGGCAGGGCGTCGACAAGCTCGGTTCCGGGCTCGCGGTGGAAGCGCGCGCCCCCGACGGCCTGGTCGAGGCGTTTCGCGTGAGCGATGCGCCGCGTTTCGCCCTCGCCGTGCAATGGCATCCCGAATGGCAGGTGATGAGTAACTCTTTCTCACGTGGGCTGTTCGCCGCTTTCGGCGCGGCCAGCCGCGAGCGCGCCGAGGAGCGCAAAGCCGGTTAGCACTATGCCCAGCAAAATCCAGCAGTTCTTCAAGGATCACGGCATCTCCGACGTCGAGGCGATCATCCCCGACATGGCGGGCGTGGCGCGCGGCAAGATCATGCCGGCGGAAAAATTCGCCGAGGAGGAGGGCATGCGGCTGCCGGAGGGCATTTTCCTGCAGACCGTGACGGGCGAGTACCCGGATGACGACAGCGCCATCAGCCCCTCCGAGATCGACATCGTGCTCAAGGCCGATCCGCGCACGGTGCGCGTGGTGCCCTGGGCCGCCGAGCCGACCGCGCAGGTGATCCACGATTGCTTCTACTCCGACGCCACTCCCGTGCCGATGGCGCCGCGCTACGTCCTGCGGCACGTGCTCAATCTCTATGCCGAGCGCGGCTGGCAGCCGGTGGTGGCGCCCGAGCTCGAGTTTTTCCTGGTCGAGCCCAACACGGATTCCGATTACCCGCTGAAACCCCCGGTCGGGCGTTCCGGCCGTCCCGAGATCGGCCGGCAGTCCTACAGCATCGCCGCGGTCAACGAGTTCGACCCGTTGTTCGACGACATCTATGCCTTCTGCGAAGCGCAGGAGATCGAGATCGACACGCTGATCCACGAGGACGGCGCGGCGCAGATGGAGATCAACCTCCTGCACGGCGAAGCGCTCGACCTCGCCGACCAGGCGTTTCTCTTCAAGCGCACCGCGCGCGAAGCGGCCATGCGCCACAAGATGTACGCGACCTTCATGGCGAAACCCATGGCGCGCGAGCCGGGTAGCGCCATGCACATTCACCAGAGCATCATCGACAAGAAGACCAAGCAGAACATCTTCGGCAACCCGGACGGCACGCCGAGCCAGCTGTTCTTCTCGCACATCGCCGGTCTGCAGAAGTACCTGCCCGCAGCCATGTCGCTGCTCTGCCCCAACGTCAACTCATACCGGCGCATCACGCGCTACCTCTCGGCGCCCATCAACGTGCAGTGGGGATACGACAACCGCACCGCGGGACTCCGCGTGCCCATGTCGGCGCCGGAAGCGCGGCGCGTCGAGAACCGCGTCGGCGGCGCGGACGCGAATCCCTATCTCGCCATCGCGGCTTCGCTCGGGTGCGGTTATCTCGGCATGCTCGAGGGACTGAAGCCCACCGACCCGATCACCGGCAGTGCCCACGATCTGCCCTTCGCCCTGCCGCGCACCCTCGACGAGGCACTCAAGCTCCTGCGCACCTGCAAGCCGCTCGTGGACCTGTTCGGCGACCGCTTCGTGCGCGCCTACGCCGCCGTCAAGGAGAACGAGTACGAGACCTTCTCGCAGGTGATCAGCTCGTGGGAGCGGGAACACCTGCTGCTCAACGTCTAAGGTAGGGTCGGCTGCACCATGACACCTGTGCAGGGCCTCCCCTATGCTGCTATAAACGCGTCAATCACAACAATTTCGGGCGCTCAATCGAGGAGAACTTCGTCATGACGAGCAAGCTGCTGAAGGGTCTGCTGGGGGTCGCTGTCGCGCTGGTGCTCGGTGCCTGCGGGAAGAGCGAGCAGCCCAAGGAAGGCGAGCAGGCGCAGGGTGAACAGGCGGGCGCACCTGCCGCGGGAGAAGAACAGGTCGTCAACGTCTACAACTGGTCCGACTACATCGCCGAGGACACGATCGCCAACTTCGAGAAGGAGACCGGCATCAAGGTCAACTACGACGTCTATGACGGCAACGAGGTGCTCGAGACCAAGCTGCTAGCGGGCAACTCCGGGTACGACGTCGTCGTCCCGTCCGCTTCGTTCCTCGAGCGCCAGGTCAAGGCCGGCGTGTTCCAGGAGCTTGACAAGTCGAAGCTTCCAAACCTCTCGCACATGGACGCCGAGGTCATGCAGCGCGTCGGATTGCACGACCCGGGCAACAAGTACGCCGTCGACTACATGTGGGGCACCACGGGTATCGGCTACAACCCGGACAAGGTGAAGAAGGCGTTCGCGAACGCGCCGGTCGACAGCTGGGCGCTGGTGTACGAGCCCGAGAATGCCGCGAAGCTCAAGGGCTGCGGCATTGCCGTGCTCGACTCGGCCTCCGAGATCACCGCGACCGTCCTGTCCTACCTCGGCAAGGATCCGAACAGCCAATCGCCGGACGACCTGGCAGAGGCGGAAGCCAAGCTGCTCAAGATCCGCCCCTACATCCGCTACATCCATTCGTCGAAGTACATCGACGATCTCGCCAACGGCGAGATCTGCGTGGCGGTGGGGTACAGCGGCGATGTGCTGCAGGCGCGTGATCGTGCGGCCGAAGCCAACAACAACGTCAAGGTTGAGTACGCGGTGCCGAAAGAAGGCACGATCATCTGGTTCGATGTCATGGCGATCCCGAAGGACGCGCCGCATCCGGCGAATGCGCATGCCTGGATCAACTTCATCATGAAGCCCGAGGTCGCGGGCGCCATCAGCAACGCCGTGAACTACGCCAACGGCAACAAGGATTCGATGCAGTTCGTGAGTGAAGACGTCAAGAACGATCCGGGCGTGTATCCGCCACCGGAGGTCAAGGCGAAGCTCTACCCGGACCTCGCGGAGACTCCGGAATTCACGCGTCTGCTGAATCGGACCTGGACGAGATTCCAGACAGGGCAATAAGCACAAACGGTCGAACTTCGCGCCCGGTTGGCGGCACGGATCCGAACGGATCCGCGTCGCGATCGGGCGGCCGAAGCTCCGAGACCAGCTGCGGGGGAACGCATGGTCAGCGCGGCGCGAGTCGAGAAAAAGATCGAGCCCTGGAACGATCCGCATGCCACGCCGTACGTCCGCATCGAGCGGGTGACGAAGAAATTCGGCGACTTCACCGCGGTCAGCGACGTCTCGCTGAAGATCTACAAGGGCGAGATCTTTTGTCTGCTCGGTGGCTCGGGCTGCGGCAAGACGACGCTGCTGCGCGTGCTGGCCGGTTTCGAGGAGACCACCTCGGGCTCGGTCTTCATCGACGGGCAGGACATGGCGGGCATCCCGCCCTACGAGCGCCCGGTCAACATGATGTTCCAGTCCTATGCGCTCTTCCCGCACATGACGGTCGAGAAGAACGTGGCCTTCGGGCTCGAGCAGGAAGGCATTCCGGGCGAGGACATTCGACGCCGCGTCACCGAGATGCTGGAAATCGTCCGGCTCCCGGAGTTGCGCCAGCGCAAGCCGCACCAGCTTTCCGGCGGGCAGCGCCAGCGCGTCGCGCTCGCGCGCGCGCTCGTGAAGCGGCCGAAGCTCCTGTTGCTTGATGAGCCGCTCGGCGCGCTCGACAAGAAGCTGCGCGAGCACACACAGTTCGAGCTGGTCAACATCCAGGAGCAGCTGGGCGTCACCTTCGTGGTCGTGACGCACGACCAGGAAGAAGCGATGACGCTCGCTTCGCGCATCGGGGTGATGAACCACGGCGAGATCGTGCAGGTCGGAACGCCCTCGGACATCTACGAGTACCCGAATTCGCGTTTCGTCGCAGACTTCATCGGTTCGGTGAACATGTTCGAGGGCCGCATGATCGAGGACGAGCCGGATCACGTGCGCATCGAGTCCGAAGAGCTCGGCGGCACGTTCTACATCGACCACGGCGTGAGCGCCGCGCCCACCGCGACGGTGTGGGTCGCGATCCGGCCGGAAAAGATCGCGCTGTCGCGCGACAAACCCCCCGGCACCGACAACCAGGCGCGCGGCGTGGTGAAGGAGATCGCCTACATGGGGGATCTCTCGATCTATCTGGTACGGCTGCCGACCGGCCGCATGGTGCGTGTGACGCAACCCAACACGGTGCGCCACGCGGAGGGGCGGATCACCTGGGAAGAAGAGGTGTGGCTGCACTGGCACTCGACCAGTGGCGTGGTGGTGACCCAGTAGGGCACGCCGCATGGCACGCACCGCCTACGTGCCCCTTGGCGAGCGGATCAGCTTCGCGCTGGCGCGTCTGATCGAAGACGTCACCCACAGTCCCGCCTTTGTATGGTCGCAGCGCTGGCTGCGGCGCGCCGGGATCACGGGCCGTGCGTTCGTGATCGCGATTCCATATCTCTGGCTGCTGCTCTTCTTCGCCATCCCATTCATCATCGTCCTCAAGATCTCGTTCTCCGCGACCCAGCTCGCGATGCCGCCCTATGCACCGCTCCTCGAATGGGTGGGCGACAAGGTGGTGGCGATCAAGTTGCACTTCGAGAATTTCCACTTCCTGACGACCGATGCGCTCTACACACGCGCCTACCTGAACTCGCTCGGCGTGGCGACGGTCTCGACGGTGCTGTGCCTCCTCATCGGCTACCCGATGGCGTACGGCATCGCCCGCGCGAGCCCGGCGTGGCGCAACGTCCTGCTGATGCTGGTGATCCTGCCTTTCTGGACGTCGTTCCTGCTGCGCGTGTACGCCTGGATCGGGCTGCTCAAGAGCAACGGCGTGATCAACAACGTGCTCATGGCGCTCGGCATCATCGACCAACCGCTGGTGATGATGCAGACGGATTTCGCGGTATACGTGGGCATCACCTATTCGTATCTGCCGTTCATGGTGCTGCCGCTCTACGCGACTCTCGAGAAGATGGATCTGACGCTGCTCGAGGCCGCTGCTGACCTGGGTTGCCGGCCTACCAAGGCGTTCCTGCGCATCACGCTGCCGCTGTCGATCCCCGGCATCATCGCCGGCGCCATGCTGGTGTTCATCCCCGCGGTGGGCGAGTTCGTGATCCCGGCGCTACTCGGCGGCCCGGACTCGCTGATGATCGGCAAGGTGCTGTGGAACGAGTTCTTCAACAACCGCGACTGGCCGGTGGCGAGCGCGGTGGCGGTCGCGATGCTGCTGCTGCTGGTCGTGCCGATCATGCTGTTCCAGTACTTCCAGGGGCGCCAGATGGCGGTGCATCGCTGATGCAGCGACGCTCGTTTTTCGTGCTGACGGCGCTCGCGTTCGGGTTCGCGTTCCTGTACGTGCCGATCCTGTCGATGGTGGTGTTCTCCTTCAACGCCTCGAAGCTGGTGACCGTCTGGGCCGGCTTCTCCACCAAGTGGTACGTGTCCCTGTTCAGCAACGAACAGATGCTCGACGCCGCACGCCTGAGCCTGCAGATCGCGAGCATCAATGCAACGGGAGCCGTGATCCTCGGCACAGTCGCGGGCCTGGTGCTGGCGCGCTTCGGGCGTTTCAAGGGCCGCACCATGCTCTCCGGCATGACCACCGCGCCGCTCGTCATGCCGGAAGTCATCACGGGTCTGTCGCTCCTGCTGCTCTTCGTCGCCATGGAGCAGCTCTTTGGCTGGCCGCAGGGCCGCGGCGTCACCACCATCACGCTCGCGCACATCACCTTCTCGATGTCCTATGTCACGGTCGTGGTGCAGTCGCGCCTCACCACGTTCGACGAGTCGCTCGAGGAGGCGGCGATGGACCTGGGCGCGCGTCCCGCCAAGGTATTTTTCGTTATCACGCTGCCGATCATTCTGCCGGCGATCATTTCCGGGTGGCTGCTGGCCTTCACCTTGTCGTGGGACGATCTCGTGATCACGAGCTTCGTGTCCGGCCCGGGATCGACGACGCTGCCGATGCTCATCTTCTCCAAGGTGCGCCTGGGGGTGAGCCCGGAGATCAACGCTCTCGCGACCATCCTGGTGCTCATCGTGACGCTCGGCATCGTAGGCTCGGCGATCTGGATGCAACGGCAGGAACGCATCCGCCAGCGCGATGTCCAGATGGCCAGGGCGGCGAATGAATAGCGATGGATTTCACCGGAATCGATGTCGGCGGTAGCTCGATCAAGGGGGCGCCCGTGGATGTCTCGAGTGGCGCGCTCACCGCGCCGCTCGTCACTGTTCCCACACCCGCTCCCTCGACGCCTGCGGCCGTGGTCGGCGCGATTGGCAATCTGCTCACGGGATTGCCCGGATCAGG
>DATIEU010000517.1:0-2163 GCA_035455565.1 Steroidobacteraceae bacterium
GTCGGCCGAGCAGCTGCAGTACGTGGTCGATACGGTCGCGCAGTTCTATTCGTGAACTCGGGCCACGAGACCGCCTGAATGCGCACGGTCAGCATCGTGGGGGCCCGGCCGCAATTCGTGAAGCTCGCGCCGGTGTGCCGCGCCCTGGCGCGGCACAACGCCAATGGCGGTCCGCAGGTCGAAGACCTCATCGTTCATACCGGCCAGCATTACGATCCCGGCATGTCGGACGTGTTCTTCGAGGAACTCGACATTCCCCGTGCCGCCGTCGATCTCGGCGTGGGCTCCGGTCCGCATGGCGCGCAGACGGCCCGCATGCTCGAGGGTATCGAGCGCCTGTTGCTCGAGCGTCGGCCCGACGCCGTCCTCGTCTATGGCGACACCAACTCGACCGTGGCGGGGGCGCTGGCGGCCGCCAAGCTGCACATCCGCAGCGTGCACGTGGAATCGGGATTGCGCAGTTTCAACCGCGCCATGCCCGAAGAGATCAACCGCATCGCCACCGATCACATCTGCGATCTGCTGCTCGCGCCGACGCCGACGGCGATGCACAACCTCGCCGAAGAACATCTCGCGGAGCGCAGCGTCTATACCGGCGATGTGATGTACGACGCCGTGCTGCATGCGCGCGAACGCGCGCACGAGCGTTCCCAGATCCTGGCGCGCCTCGGGCTGTCAACGCACGGCTATGGTGTCGTCACGCTCCATCGCGCCGAGAACACTACGGCGCAACAATTGCGCGGCATCCTCGACATCCTCAATGACATTGCGGCGCGCCACGTGCCGCTCGTCCTTCCGGTGCATCCGCGGACTGCCAGGGTCCGGCGCGAGGAACTTTCCGGATGGTCGCCGCACCCGCAGCTCAAATGGATCGAGCCGCTCGGCTATCTCGACATGCTGCGGCTGGTGGACGGCGCGCGACTGGTGCTGACGGATTCCGGCGGCCTGCAGAAGGAAGCGTTTTTTCTCGGTTGCCCGTGCGTCACGCTGCGCACCGAGACCGAGTGGGTCGAAACGATAGAGGCGGGTGGCAACGTCGTTGCCGGCACCGATCGCGACGCGGTCTTGCGGGCTGTGGGCCATTGGCTCGGGCAGCCGCCGCGGCCCGACTTCGGTGGGCGCGGCGCGCGGCCCTTTGGCGATGGCCAGGCGGCCGAGGCCATCGTCGCGGCGCTGACGAGCGACCGCTGAGGCGATGACGTGCTGGAACGACGACAGGTCAACCGGCGGCAAGCGGAAAAAGACCGAAGAGAGGCGCGAGCGACCATGGTCGAAGTAGCAGTCGTGGGCATTGGTGGCTGGGGCAAGAACCTGGCGCGCAACTACGCGCAGATTCCGGAAGCGAACCTGCGCTACGTGTGCGATCTCGATCAGGCGAAGCTGGACCAGGCGGCCCGGCAGCATCCCGGTAGCCAGCTCACGCGCAAGTTCGAAGATCTCCTCGAGGACCCCGAGCTGCAGGCCATCGTGATTGCTACCACGGCGCCGGGCCACTTCCCGCTCGCCAAGCGCGCGTTGGAAGCCGGCAAGGACGTTTATGTCGAGAAGCCGCTGGTGCTCAACGTGGCGCACGCCGAGGAGCTGATCGAGATCGCCAGGCAGCGCAAGCGCATCCTGATGGTGGGCCACCTGCTCGAGTATCACCCGGTGGTCAACCGGCTCAAGGACATGATCAGGAACGGCGAGTTCGGGCAGGTGTATTACGTCTACGCGCAGCGGCTGAACCTCGGCACGGTGCGGGGAGACGAGAACGCGTTGTGGAACTTCGCGCCGCACGACATTTCCTCGATCCTCTACATGCTCGGGCAAGAGCCCACCGACGTGTCGGCGCGCGGCCAGAGCTACCTGCAGAAAGAGATCGAGGACGTGGTGTTCCTGAGTCTCAACTTCGCCAATCGCGCCATGGCCCACATCCACGTGAGCTGGCTCGATCCGCACAAGACCCGCAAGATCACCATCGTCGGTAGTCGCAAGATGGCGGTGTTCGACGACCTCGAGGCGAACGAAAAACTGCGCATCTACGACAAGGGCGCGCAAGTCAGCACCGACTACGACACCTTCGCAGAGTACGTGGGCCTGCGCTTCGGCGACATCCTCATGCCTTACATCAAGGTGAGCGAGCCGCTGCAGCTGGAGTGCAAGCACTTCATCGAGTGCGTGAAG
>DATIEU010000518.1:0-2185 GCA_035455565.1 Steroidobacteraceae bacterium
CGCCGCAATCAGCGCAGCTGAACGGAATGTCCTCATAGTAGCCGCGCTCCACAAAGGCCGGCGTCCCGTAGCTGTTGTAAAGCGCCAGCGCTTCCACGTTCACCGTGACCAAGCCGGCCGGGGTCGGTGTCGTGCGGTGGAGCTTGCGTTGGAATTGACGTTGCTTTTGGCGCGACATGAACCTAAATATCTATCGCGCCGTGAATGACGCTCACGACGTCGCCGCCGACCCATACATCACGCCCGTCCCTGCGCAGGTGAACGCGGCCGACGCGACCGAGCGCGGTGCCCTGAGACACGACGTAAGAGGGACCGGCGAGTCCTGCGCCGATGAGCCATTGGGCCAGGCTGGCATTGAGGCTGCCGGTCACCGGATCTTCGAATTTGCCGGTGCCGATGAACGCGCGCACTTCGAAGGCCGCGTCGTGGCCGGCGTCGTGCGGACCCACGACACCGAGCTTGAGCGGACCGAGCACGGCCCAGTCGGGCTTGAGCGATAGCACTTGTTGCGCGGAGCGCAGCATCACCGCACCCCAGCCGGGGCCGTTGTCCACCCACTGGTGCTGAACGATGTCCGACCGTTGGATCGACAGCGCGTTGGTGATCTGCGCAAGCACCTCGGGCTCGAGCGCGCCGGTGCGGAGCAGCGGCGGCGCCGCAAACTCGAGGCGCGGCCCATCGCACCGCACGCGAACGAGACCCGCGCCGCACTGCTGCACGACGAGACCGGCCCGGTGTGGTCTTCCACCCGCTGCGAGCCAGCAATGGCAGGAGCCGAGCGTCGGGTGCCCGGCGAAGGGAAGCTCGCCGAAGGGCGTGAAGATGCGGACGTAATAGTCCGCACCGGAATCTGTCGGCGGCAACAGGAATGTCGTCTCCGATAGATTGGCCCAGCGCGCAAGCGCAGCCATCCGGTCATCGCTCAGTGCTGCCGCGTCGTGCACGACCGCAAGCGGGTTTCCCCCCAGCGGATCTGCCGAGAAAACGTTGACCTGGCTGAACCTAAACGTGGACATTGCTCTTGTTGTGATTAACGACCCGACGGACGGCGTCGCCGACGATAACGGAGGATACCGGATGTGGCGACATCCCATGCGTTCGACCTGAAGTCAGCGCCCTGCGCTGCGTGCATCACTTGTTTTCTCTTTCGGCGGCATCGATTTTATCCCGCCTGGCTTGCGAGAGTTCGGACGCGAAAAACCAGCGCACGTAACCAATCATGGCACAGGCGCCCACGAACCAGGCCACAAAGACCAGGACCACCAGGACGGCCGAAATCGGTTCGGATGGCTTGAGTAGCACCACTGCCTCGATGCACGCAACGGAAAGGACCAGGCCCATGAGCATGGGTTTCCAACGGCTCCTGTCCGGAACCGTCAGCTCGAGAAGGCGCTCGGTAAGCGACATGAGAGCTCCAGTGTATGGCGAACTTCGGAAAATGTCGCCTCGTCAGACCATCGACATCGTGCTTATGACCAGGATGCACCCTGCCGGGAATTCGCTTCGCCGGTGCGCATCGCCCGCGCAATGGTCTCGCGGCTCCACTGCGGCGCGATGCGCTGGATGAAGTCCAGCATGTAACTGCGCAGGTAATTCTCGCGCCGCAGCTCGATGCAGGCAATTGTCGGTTCGAAGAGCTTCGCCGCATCGATGGCGCGCAGCCTGGTGTCGCGGCGCGGCTCGTAGGCGATGGAGGGCAGGATCGCGATACCCAACCCCAGTTCGACATAGGTTTTCACCACATCGGCGTCGATGGCGCTCAGCACGACGTTGGGCCGGATGCGCGCGGCGGCGAACGCGCGCAGCACCGCCGAGCCGCCGACGAAGCTCTGGTCCAGTGTGATGATCGGATACCTGGCGATCGATCTCAAAGTGAGCCGCCTTTCGCCGAGCAGCGGATGACCTTTCGGCGCGATCACGCTGCGGTGCAGTTCATAGCAGGGCAGCATCACGAGATCGTTCACCGACTCGGAGGGCTGGCTGCTCACGCCGATGTCGGCTTCTCCCGATGCGACGAGCTGCGCGGTCTGTGCCGGGGTTGCCTGGCGCAATACCAGCTGCACGTGGGGATGGCGCCCGATGAAGTCGCGAATCACGTCCCGCAGCACGTAGCGTGCGTGCATGTGCGTGGTGGCGACCACCAGGCGGCCGGTGTCTTTCGCCGTGAAGTCTTCGCCGATCCGCT
>DATIEU010000519.1:0-6838 GCA_035455565.1 Steroidobacteraceae bacterium
AGGTAGTTGAATACGCCCGGCGGCACACCCGCATCGCGTATGCAGTCGGCAAGCAGTCGCCCGGCCCAGGGCGTGACGGTCGCGCCCTTGAGCACCACGGTGTTGCCGGTCACCAGCGCTGCCGCGACCGGCCCGCCAGCCAGCGCCAGCGGAAAGTTGAATGGCGTGATCACGACCCAGGCGCCATAGGGTTTCAACACGCTGCGATTGCGCGACACGTGCGTCGTCAATGGATCGTCAGGCAACGCGCGCGCAAATCCCTCGTTGCGCTCGAAATCATCGCAATAGGAATAGAAGAAGTCCGCCGTTTCCTGGGCCTCGCCGAGAGCCTCCATGCGATTCTTGCCGACCTCGAGCGTGAGTGCCGCCGCGATGTCGTAGACGCGCTCCTCAATGAGCTGGCCGACCCGGCGCAACATGCGCAACCGCTCGCCCACCGGCAGTTGCTTCCAGCCCGCGAACGCGCGCTGCGCTGCCTTGATTGCTTCATCGGCATCGGCAGCCGTTGCCGCCGCAAATTCGCCGAGGAGCTCGCGATCGTCGGCGGGGTTGTTCTTGGGCGTGGTGCGGCCGGCGGAGCTGCGCTTCTGGGTGGTCTTGCCCGCGGACCTGTCCTTGCCGTCGACGTACAACTTGTGGGTCGTGCCGAGTGCACTGCGCACGCGCGTCATTGCGGCCTCGAATTGCGTGTGCAATTCGGGCGGCGGATTGAACATCGTCGAATAAGTGAGCTTGAAACCCGCCAAGCTAACTCTCCGCCTCCACCGATGCTGACGCCGGCCGGATGGATGACTTGGCCAAGCGCTGCGTGAGGCCCGACTCCATTTCGCCGATCAGGCGGTCGAGCAGCGTGAGCGCATCGAGCAATTCCTTCTCTTCGATGACGAGTGGCGGCGCGATCAGGATGAGGTTGCCGCGCGCCGCGAACGATACGCCGGCGTCGAGCCCTTTTTGGAGAAGCTCCTTGAGAGCCGGGTGCATTTCGTCCCAGGAAGAGAGCGGGTCGCGCGTGCGACGATCGCGCACCAATTCGATGACCGCGTACAGTCCGTGTCCACCGCGGACATCGCCCATCGTCTCGCGGCGCGATTGCATTTCAATCAGGTGCTCGAGCAGTGCGGCGCCCAGGCGCCGTGAGCGTGCGATCAGATCTTCCCGCTCATAGCTCTCGATCGCCGCGACGCCCGCTGCGCAGCAGAGCGGATGCCCGCAGTACGTGAGACCGGTGTAGAGCACCTGCGGCTCGAGCGCGCGCGCGATCGGCGCACTCACCACCACCGCGCCGAGCGGCAAGTGTGCGCCCGTGAGTCCCTTCGCGAGGGTCATGAGATCGGGTCGCGCTTCTTCGCCATAGCGCTGCCATGCGAACCATTCGCCGCAGCGGCCGAACGCGCTCATCACTTCATCGGCGATCAGGTAGATGCCGCGCTGGCGCGTTACGTTCCGCAACGCCGGCCAGAAACTATCCGGCGCCACGATCCCGTTGGTGCCGGCATTCGGCTCCATCATGACTGCCGCGACCTGCTCGGCTGCCATGCCGTCGATCAGTGCGCCGACATGATCGGCCGCGGCAAGCCCGCAGGCTTCGGGACCGTCGGCATCGAACGGGCAGCGATACGGATACGGAGGTGGTGCGTGCACCACGTGGTGGGCGGCTGCATTCACCTGCGCGGCGGTACGTGCGTCTCCGGAAAGTGCCATCGCCGCATAGCTCGCGCCGTGATAGGAGCGATCGCGCGACACAATCCAGCCTTGCGCCTTGCCACTCGCCTGGCGCGCGAACTTCACTGCATGCTCGTTGGCATCCGCGCCGCCGAGCGTGAAGAACACGCGCCCGCCCTCGAAGCCGGACTTCTCGAGCAGTTTCTCAGCGAGTCGCGCGCGCGACTCGGCGCCCCAGGCGTTGGTCACGAAGCAGAGGTTCTCGGCCTGCTCGCGGATCGCGGCGACCACATGCGGATGCTGGTGGCCCAGGTTGCTGCATTCGCTCAGGCTGCTCATGTCGAGGATCGTGCGTCCATCGGCCGTGAACAGCCGCGCGCCCTCGCCGCCCACGATGGTCGGCGCATTCCAATCGATTTGCCTGCACCAGCTGTGCAGAACTGTCTGACGCTCGGACTGCATGAAGTGAATGCCGGCCCGTCCAGCAGGGTGCTTGGTCCAGGGACGGATTATCGCAAGGCCGCTAGGGCCGTGCAGGAATTTGGAAACGTATGGTCAGGCCGCCAATAGCGCTGTCCGGACGACCGTCAGTAGTCCCAGATTCCACGATGTGGGCATCGATGAAGCCTCGCGACGGAAGCCTTGCATCGCCCGCCAGCTCGAGCAAGAGCGCCGACTTTTCCTCGACCACGACGCGGTCCAGCCTCACACGCTGCGGATCGTCGATATGCCCGTACACCGCGGTGCAGCCGAACCGAGTCGCGTTCGCAGGGTCCGGGCATTCGGCACGACAATGGGCGTCGTCGCTCGGACACACCTCCAGTGATCGCAACTGCCTGTAGGCCCCGATCAGTTGCGCGCCACTCACACGCGCTACTTTGACTGTTGGAGG
Source organism: Steroidobacteraceae bacterium (assembly GCA_035455565.1). Taxonomy (GTDB): domain Bacteria; phylum Pseudomonadota; class Gammaproteobacteria; order Steroidobacterales; family Steroidobacteraceae; genus DATBVX01. Next base: position 2,555 of record DATIEU010000519.1, read on the forward strand.
AATGTGCAGCAGGACGCCACCCTCGTATGGCTGTCCGTCATCCGTGCGAAACGCAAGTTCCATGCTGCGATCAGACATGGCATCAGCGTGATGGACGTAAAACGTCCGCGCGAACTGCGAAAACAAGGAAGGAGGCTCAACCACGGTAATGTTTCTCTGCGCGCGGTTGTTGTCCAGAGTCACCGTAGACGTTGTCTGCACTGGATCGCCCGTCGCATCGGACCAGGCTACCAGGCACGCGTGTCCTTGGGGCACGCTGCCGCCGGGCGGCTGCCAATTGAACGTCGTGGTCCGGCTCGTGCCCGGAGCCCAGTCACTTGCAGTGACTGTTTCGGTCTTACAGGGGAGCGTCTGACCCGCAGGCAAGGGAAACGGGATGTAGGGGGACGGAAGACTCCAGGCCAGACAAACCTGATAGGTAGTTCCGACTGGCAGCGGGCAGCTACCACTGTTGCGCACTGTCACCTCAATGACGTTGTTGCGACTCTCCCGGATCGTCCCCGCAAATGCTGACGTCGGGTTCACGTTGATATCCGGCGATTCCCAAAACGGAAATCCGAAATACGGAGTCCCGCCGTTATCGTGTTCGCCATCCCGGATCATGAGATCGGTTGCACAGGTGCCCGGGATATTCTGCACGCATGCGAGAGCGCTCAGTGTGCTCTTGTTACCAGCGATGTCGTAGGCCTCGACGGACACGCTATAGCTGCCGTCGGGATATTCTGGACTCCCGGTCTTCCAACCTGTCGCGGTCAAACCGGTGACAATGTGGAACCCCCTGTCGACGGTCGTAGAACACTCGTCCGAGGTGCTGATCCACTTGCCGGTCCAACTGAACTGGCTCACTGTCTTGGCGTTGCCGCCACGGTCCCAATCGGATGGCATTTCAGCGAAAGGGTGCGTGTCGTTCCAGCTGGTGCAAGTTGGATTGTTTTTGGGACATACGCGCCAGCGAACATTGTAGACGCCGACTTTGCCGGCACCCGGAAGAGGCGAGCCGGCATCGTCCCGGTCTATGAGCTCCGAGATGATATCGACATTGCCCTTCACCACGGCACAGGCATGTTCGCTCGGCGGCGCGAAATCACTCCAACGAGGCGCGCTGCGGTTTGCGAACCAGATCCCCTGAACTCCGGGCGGCTGACCGTCCGGATCCGCAGGTGCAATGGTTGCAAGCGGATTGAGGTATGTGTTTCCACCCCTGAGCAGATCATAGTGGAGGTGGCTATAGGTTATGCATCTGCTCCACTCGGCCACCTGAGCCAGCGCCTCACCAGCGGTCACCGTGACTCCCGGATGGTACTCGCCCATGAACTTGGCGCCGAAGCTTTCATAGCCCAGATGCTGATAGCGGTACACGATGCCGTCGGCGCTCTGAACGCGGATCTCGTTCCCCCAACCGGTGAGGTCACTGCTGTTCCAGTACACGACATCACCTCCGGTCGTCGCAATGACCGACTGCGCGCCTGGGGCGCCGAACGGTTCTGCGAGAATGTCGATTCCCGTGTGTTGATAGGGTTTATTCGGCTCGAACATCCAGAATTCGCCCAGCGTATTGCCGATAGGTCGATCCTGAATGTTCGGTTGCAATGGCCAGCCGAGGGACTGCGCGCTCAGCGGATGCGCCAGCACTAGCAACAAGCTCGCGATCACGTACTTCACACTCACAGCGCTCCTACGGATTGAGCCGGACGATGTACGCTCGATGTGGTGTGTGGGCGCCAAAGACGGGGGCGCTATAGCTCGCATCAATGCTAGGAGACCAGGTTGCGGGCTGCTCCAGTGGCACCACCCGCTCGATCAGTACATCCCCGGCTACAGACAAGGCCGCGAGGGCGCCCTCGGGATATTCGAGCCGCGGCGCTGCACCCACCTCCTTGATCTTGCCGACAGCGAGTACCTGTTCGCTGACAAAGCGCAGCATCGTAATCTGGTAATTGCCGTCTGCACTGCCGGCCGCTCGCACGGGCGCGCACGCAACTCCGTTGCAAGTCTGCGGTGTGATGAACAGTATCTCTCCCTTTCCGATGGCTACTGCGCCTTGCGAGCCGTCAGCTGTGAGGGCCAGGTCGTACACGGGCGCCGCCATCGTCACTGTCGTGACGCGCGCCTTGTGAAAGACGTGCACTTCGTGCACGGAGCCCTTCTCGGCAGGATTAAGGAGCGCAGTATTTCCCTTACCGCCGAGCGCCGCTTTGCGGAAACGGCCGCTCAATCTCCAAAGCTCCAGGCCATCATTGCGAAAAGCAACCGCGTCCGAGGTGCCGATCAGCAGTATTGCCTCGCCGCCCACGTCGGTAACGACGATGCGCGGACCGGCCACGGTCGCTCGGGACAGGATGCTTCCGTCCCTCGACCAGAAGACATAGAGAAAATCGCCGGAAAGTCCTTCGGCGTTATCCAGAGGCGTGACTGTGACGATCAGATTGCCCGAACCACCGAGATACAGCGTGCCGAATCCATAAGGAAAATCTGGCAGCCTCAGCGTGGCGATCGGCTTTTTCGGGAGCTCCAACAGCTCAACGTAGTGGAGATATGGCGGCTGGTCGCCCGGGATCAGCCAGGCATACATGCCGCCATCTGGCGCAACCAGGAGTTGCTGCCCAGGCCGCGCCCTCTTGTCGACCTCGATGGGTTTGCCATCCTGCACGCGGTAAAGCGCCTCGCTTGTCGCCATCCAGGCTTCCCCCGAGGCGTCGAAAGCAATGCGCCTGACCGGGCCCTGGTAGTCACGGCCGATCTGTAGATCCGCGATTACAACCGGCTGACTCGAGATGAGCGCTTTATTGGCGCAGGAGAGCAGCAGCTGCGCAATCAACAGGGCTGCGACCGATGCGCAGACATTTCGAATGGAGCGGGTGCCCGCACTCATGACCTGATCTCTGCTCGACGGACACCCGCTCTATTCGAGAAAACCTTCAACACCGCAGACAATAGGTCTTCCCGGACATTGTGCGGGCACAGTAGCCGGTCGGACATCCGCTGGGGCCACCTGGATCGGGCGTTGGGCACATCTTGTTGTTCTGAGTGCCCTCCATTTCCTCAGCAGTGAGAGGCGCGCCCGTCTTGTCGTAGTAGACAGCTGCCACTGCTCCCCCATCCACTCCAACCCGAGCGCCTGCGTCGCAGGCTTCCGGGCCAAATGTGCCTCTGCCCTCGCACGCCGTCAGCAGAAACGTCGCTACGAGTAGTGTTGCCCCACGCGCTATTGTAGTGATGTTCATTTCTCGTTCTCCTTTGTCATCTCATGTAGAAAGACCCAACCGAAACACGCTTCCCGTCTCTCAGAAGCTGATCGAGAATCGCACCAGGAGTTGCGACTCGGGAATGTAGCGAGGCTGGACTTCTTGGTCGATCTCCTGGAATTGAAACTCCTCGTCAAGGAGGTTGTTACCCTGCAGGCTGATCGTTCCCCGACGACCCGGTAGCCGATACGCAATGATGGCATCCAGTAAGACGAAGTCGTCCGCTCCGGCGACCGGCTCGCCGCTCGGTCCATTAAACTCACCACGCTGCTTGACTGCAGTGGCAGCGATACCCGCCCAAAGTCCGGACGGAAGAAAATACCTTAGCGAAACTGGCACCTCGGTGAGCTCCATCTGAACGAATGTAGTACCAGCATCGAAATCCTGGTACCTGGGCTCGACCGCGATAGAGAGTCGTTTGTTGGGTAGCCAGTACAGATAGCCGCTAGCAACTTTTTCGCTCTGTGACTGGAATACTACTTCGCCGTCGACAAAGAAGGGGACATCCAGATTGCGGCGGGTGAACTGCAGCCCGGCGAACACATTCGGATTGAAGGCGAAGTCCGCGGCAATGCCGCCACCCTCGGACAAGGTACCGTTGCGATCATCGAAGAACTGATTGAACCCGGCGAGCTGTGTGGGCTCGAGTCCCTGGTCCGAATTGATCCGCCGCTTGAGGACCCGGAAGCCTGCTGCTCGAAGCGTAAGCGCGTCGGTGGCTTTCCAGATGATGCCTAGCTTCGGATTCGTTTCCTCCTGTTGCCCGACGTCGGAACTCAAGTCGTCGTAGGACACCCCGACCTGGAACTCGAAACCTGCGGGCGCAGGAACATGCACGTACGCATAGCCATTGATATGGGTTGGCTTTGACTGCGTGACGTCCGTAAAAAAGTCGCTGATAAACGCCTCCTGGCTGTCAGCTTCGAAGTAGCTGCCGCCCGCCACAACGTCGTAACCATCAAACGACGCCAGGTACTGCGTCTCTGCCTTCCAGCTGTCTTGATCGGTGCTCACGGTTGCGGGAAAGAAAGGATCGTCG
>DATIEU010000520.1:0-7763 GCA_035455565.1 Steroidobacteraceae bacterium
CGAGCTGGTGGCCGACAACCTCGCGACACCTGCCACCCACAAGGTACCCACGCCATGAGCAACCGCGTCGTTGTCGATCCCGTCACGCGCATCGAAGGGCATCTGCGCATCGAAGTCGCGATGGATGGCGACCGGATCGCCGAGGCCTATTCCTCCGGCACCATGGTGCGCGGCATCGAAGTGATTCTGCGCGGGCGCGACCCGCGTGATGCCTGGGCCTTCGCCCAGCGCATCTGCGGGGTATGCACGCTGGTGCACGGCATCGCCTCGGTGCGGGCGGTCGAAGACGCGCTCGGCTACGAGGTGCCGCCGAACGCCGACCTGGTGCGCAATCTCATGATCGGCGCGCAATACATCCACGATCACGTGATGCACTTCTATCACCTGCACGCGCTCGACTGGGTGGACGTAGTTTCCGCGCTCAAGGCGGATCCGCGCGCGACCGCGGAGCTCGCGCAGAGTCTCTCGTCCTATCCGCGTTCATCGCCGGGCTATTTCGCCGACGTGCAGAAGAAGGTCAAGGACTTCGTGGAGGCAGGTCAGCTCGGTATCTTCGCCAACGCCTACTGGGGACACCCGGCTTACAAGCTGCCGCCGGAGGCCAATCTGCTCGCGGTGGCGCACTACCTCGACGCGCTCGCCTGGCAGCGCGAAGTCGCCCAGCTGCACACCATCTTCGGCGGCAAGAACCCGCACCCGCACTTCCTGGTGGGCGGCGCGCCGAACCCGATCGACATCAACTCCGATTCCGCGATCAATGCCAAGCGCCTGGCGCAGGTGCAATCGATCATCGCGCGCATGCGCCAGTTCGTCGACCAGGCCTACGTGCCGGATACGCTCGCGATCGCGAGCTTCTACAAGGACTGGGGACAGCAGGGAGAGGGGCTCGGCAACTTCCTGTGCTACGGCGATCTGCCCGCGCGCGGCATGAATCATCCGGAAGCTTTCCTGTTCCCGCGCGGCGCGATCCTCGGGCGCGATCTGTCGCACGTCGAGCCGGTCGATCTCGAGGACCCCGACGAGATCCTGGAATACGTGGCGCGCTCCTACTATGAATACTCTGGCGGCAAGGAGCGGGGCCTGCACCCCTACGCGGGCGAGACCAATCTGCACTACACCGGCCCGACCCCGCCCTATGAGCAGCTTCAGGTCGAGCAGAGCTATTCGTGGCTCAAATCACCGCGCTGGAAAGGCAACGCGATGGAAGTGGGGCCGCTCGCGCGTATGCTCCTGCTCTACGCCACGGGCAACGAGCAGGCGAAAGCGCTGGTCGACTCGACCCTGCAGAAACTGCAGCTTCCGGTTGAAGCACTCTATTCGACGCTCGGGCGCGTCGCCGCGCGCACGCTCGAGACCAAGCTCCTGGCGGATTCGATGCAGGGCTGGTACGACGCGCTCATCGCCAACATCCGCAAAGGCGAGACGCGCACCTTCAACGAGAAGCTTTGGGATCCGTCGTCCTGGCCGCGCGGAGCCCGCGGCGCGGGCTACATGGAGGCGCCGCGCGGTGCGCTGGCGCACTGGATCGTGATCGAGAACGGCAAGATCGCCAACTACCAGGCCGTGGTGCCGAGCACGTGGAACGCGGGACCTCGTGACGCCAAGGGCCAGCCCGGCGCGTACGAAGCGGCGCTCGTCGGCCACACGCTGCACGACCCGAAGCAGCCAATCGAGATCCTGCGCACGATCCACAGCTTCGACCCCTGCATCGCCTGCGCCGTGCACGTCCTCGATGAGAACAAAGAGGAACTGATTCGCTTAAAGGTGCAGTGAGCACGGTGGTATGCATCCCGGGCGCTCGTGCTGCGCGCCGCTTCAGCTCGCCGCCGCAACGGTGCTAATGAACCAGGCCGGCTCGCGTCTCAGAGAGAGATGCGTCGCCGGCCTGCTCTGCACCTTGTGGTGCCCTTGGCGCTACTGCGCTTCTACTGAATCGCGATCTTCAGTGGCTTCACTGCCCCGACTACGAGCTTCGGCACGTGAACCCGAAGCACGCCGTCTTTGCACTCTGCCTTGATCGCATTGATGTCCACCTTCTCAGGCAGCGTGAACATGCGCTCGAATTCGCCGTAACCCACTTCCCTGCGGAGGACTTTGACGTCCTTCACGTCGCGTTCGAACTTGCGGATCCCCTTGATCACCAGATCGCCGTCTTCCGCGTAGATCTGAACATCCTCGCGTTTCACATCGGGAAGATCCAGCTTGATCAGGTACTCCTTCTCCAGCTCGACGATATCCACCGGCGGCAGCCAGCCTGCTTCGAAGTCCTCATCGGCCCCCGGTAGCATTGGCACCCGCCCGAAGAACGGCGCGAACGGTCTGAAGAACTCGTCCATCTCGCGGAAGGGACGCCACGTTGTCATTACCCTTGTCATGGCTTCCTCCTTTGTCTGAACGTTTCTCTTTACCTGCGGCGACCGGGCCCCCGGCCGCAGTCAAATGGTGACAGCCCCATCGCACGCGTACTATTCGTACGAGCGCCTACTCGTGTGCCAGAGGTACGTATACTGCCGACGCCGCGCAATTCGAGCCGGTACCACAACGTGGCGTGCGTCACACTTTCCCGCCCGGCGATAGTTCACTGAGGAAACAACGAACTCTGTGAGCTCTTCTGTCACAGGACGCCGACGGCGTGTGCCAGGCGCACGAGCGCGAGCGATTCATCGAGCACTGCATCGTCGTGATTGTTGGTGGCGGTGACCTGCAGGGCGACGGCATCGAGCACCTGGGTGTTTGTACCCAGATCTGCGGCGTAGAGCTCGCGCGACATTCTCAGGTTCTCGACCGCCTGCGCGACCGCTTCACGCGAGGCGCTGACGCGTGCCCGGGCTGCCTGCACGTCGAGCCACGCTGTGCGGACCTCGAGCTCGATCAGCGAGCGCAGATCACTCAGTCGATGGCGCGCGGCGCGACTGGCGCTGTGTAGCGCCGCCGCCCGATGGCGCGCCCGGCCGCCATCAAACAGGCTCCATTTGACCCCAACGCCCACCATCGAGACGTCCTGGCGATCGAGGAACTCGTTTTCCAGGTAGCTGTATTGACCCGTCAGGGCGAGCCGTGGGCGGAGCGCACCCTGCTCGACACGCGACTGGAATTCGAGCGTATCGGCTTGCGCAGCCAATCCCTCGAGCTCGCTGCGGGAGGCGAGCGCACGCTCGATCAGCGGTTCGACCGCTGGCGTCGCGGCGACAGACGAATCAGCCTGCAGGCGCTCATCGAGGTCGGGCGCCCGGGCGAGCGGCTCACCGATGCGCCGGTTGTACGCGGCGTAGGCGATTTGCACGGCGTTGTCCGCCCGCACCCGCGCCTGCTCGGCGTTCGCCAGCGCGACACGCCCCGCCAGCAAATCGCTGGTGGGCACCAGCTCACGCTCGACCATCTGCCTGACGTCGCTCGCATGTGCAGTGAGGCTTGCGACGCTCGATTCCGTTGCGCGCAGCGCACGGCGAGCACGCAGCACCTCCACGTAGCTGTTGGCCACCTCGAGCTTGACGGCTGCCAGTGTCCCTCGTTCATCAGCCTCGGCGCCGGCCACGGCGCGGCGTGCAGCACCGATGCCGGCCGAAATCTGCCCGCCCGCGTACAGCGGCAGGCTCAGTTGCACACCACCGCTCACGAAGTCGTCCTGATCGAATAGCGGAGCGGACTGGAACGAGACCGTGGGGCCGGCCAGGTCGAATGCCGGCGCCGTGCTGAAGCGCGTATATCCGCCGTTCGCTTGCAGAGTCGGCCAGCGTGCCGCGGTGGCAGCGCGCTCGTCCTCGCGCGCGGCGGCGAGATCGGCCGCTTTCGCTGCCAGGATCTGATCATGTTCCAGCGCGAGTCGCCACGCATCGTCCAGCGTCTCGCCAGGCGACTGCGTCGCGACTGCGAGCGTCATCAGCATCGCTGCCCTTGTCAGGCCTGCTGTCATGGCCGGGCGTGCCCGGGCGATCGAACGCTCATACCGGCGCGGAGGACTGCAACGTGAGCCATGGTCGCGGCTCCTGGCGCGGGCTGCGCGCCTGCTTGCGCTTCAGATAGGCGAAATAGAGCACCGGGATCACGACAAGAGTGAGCAGCGTCGAGACGAAGATGCCGAAGATCAGCGACACCGCGAGCCCGTTGAAGATGGGATCGTCCAGGATGAAGAAGGCGCCGATCATCGCGGCAAGTGCCGTCAGCGCGATCGGGCGCGCCCTGATGGCACCCGCGCGGATGACCGCCTCTTCGAGGGCCCGGCCGGCGCCTAGCTCGGCATTGATGAAATCGACCAACAGAATCGAGTTGCGCACGATGATGCCGGCAAGCGCGATCATGCCGATCATCGAGGTGGCAGTGAACTGCGCCCCGAGCAGTGCGTGTCCCGGCATGACACCGATGATGGTGAGCGGAATCGGCGCCATGATGATGAGCGGCACGGCATAAGAGCCGAACTGCGCGACGACCAGCAGGTAGATGAGCACCAGACCCACCGAGTACGCCAGACCCATGTCGCGGAACGTCTCGTAGGTGATCTGCCATTCGCCGTCCCACTTCACTGCGCGCGCGGTCGGATCCTCGGGTGGCGACACGAAGCGCTGTTCGATCGCCTGGTGGCCGGGCGGCGCCTCACGAAGCTGACCGCTGACCGCGAACATCCCATAGAGCGGGCTGTCCAGTGGTCCCGCCATGTCCCCGGTGACGAAGGCGACGGGCCGCAGGTCCTTGTGATAGATCACTCCGTCCCAGGGAGCGCGCTCCACCGTCACGAGCTCCGACAGCGGCACGCGCGCGTCTGCCACCGAGCGCACTTCGAGCTCGAGAAGGTTGTCGAGGGTGCTCTTGTCCGCCACAGGCAGTTCGATGCGCACGGCGATGGGATGCCGCTCTAGTCCGGCGTGGGCATAGGTGGCGTCGATACCGTGCAGTCCGACGGCGAGCGCCTGCACGACCTGCTGCTGCGACACACCGAGCAGAGCGGCTTTCTGCCGGTCGACCTGGACGATGAGGCGGGGCACGGCAGCCTCGACACTGTCGTCGACGTCGACGATGTTCTCGGTCGAGTCAAACACCGCTCGCACTTCGCGGGCGAGCTCTCGCTGGTCCTCGTAGCGTGGCCCGTAAATCTCCGCGACCAGCGGCGCCTGCACGGGCGGCCCCGGCGGAACCTCGACCACCTGAACGGAAGCGTCGTACTTGCGGCCGATGGCGGCAAGCACTGGACGGACATCGAGCGCGATCTCGTGGCTGGCGCGCTCGCGATGATGCTTGTCGACCAGGTTCACCTGCAGGTCGCCGAGCTCGGGCGCGCGGCGCAGGTAGTACTGGCGCACGAGTCCGTTGAAGTTGATGGGCGCGGCGGTGCCGGCATAGGCCTGGTAGTCGGTGACCTCGGGCACGCGCTCGAGGACGTGCGAGAGCTCATTGAGCAGCTGTGCAGTGGTCTCGACCGGGGTTCCCTCGGGCAGATTCACGACCACCTGGAATTCCGACTTGTTATCGAACGGCAGCATCTTGAGAACGACCAGTTGCACCATCACGAGACCGATGGCGATTGCGATCGCGCCCACCACACCCCAATAGAGGCGGTGGCGGAAACGCCGTGCGCTCGCGCCTGCCAGGAACGGCCGCACGATGCGCTCGAAGACTCGCTGCAACCGCGCGCCCTCACGCTCTTCCGGCCCGGCGCCGTGTGCACTGCCGAGGAGCTTGCGGCTCAGCCACGGCGTGAAGACCAGCGCGACCGCGAGCGAGATCATCATCCCCAGGCTCGAGTTGATCGGAATCGGGCTCATGTACGGGCCCATCAGTCCCGAGACGAACGCCATCGGCAGGAGCGCGGCTATGACAGTGAAGGTGGCGAGGATCGTCGGGCCGCCGACTTCGTCCACGGCTCGCGGAATGACCTGAACGAGCGTGCCGCCTCCCAAGCGCATGTGGCGGTGAATGTTCTCGACCACCACGATTGCATCATCGACCAGGATGCCGATCGAGAAGATCAGCGCGAAGAGCGACACGCGGTTGATGGTGAAGCCCCACGCCCAGGAGGCGAAGAGCGTCGCGGCAAGCGTGACGATCACCGCCGCACCGACCACGAGTGCTTCGCGGCGGCCCATCGCCACGACCACCAGCAGCACCACCGATGCTGTGGCCAGCAATAGCTTCTGAATCAGCTTCTGCGCCTTGTCGTTGGCCGTCTCGCCGTAGTTGCGCGTGACGGTGACCTCGACGCCTTCCGGGATGAAGCTGCCACGCAGGTGCTCGACATGTCGAATCACCTGCTCTGCGACATCGATGGCGTTCTCGCCCGGTTTCTTCGAGATCGCCATCGTCACCGCGGGCACGTGCGCCAGGGCGGGCAAGCCGCGCGTCGCGGCACGCGGACCCGTGCCCAGCCACACATAGGACTCAGGTTGATCCGGTGCGGTCGAGACATCGGCGATGTCCTCGAGGTAGACGGGTCGCCCGTCCTGCGCACCGACGACGATGCCCGCGACATCGTCGCGGTCCGCGAGAAACCGCCCCGCCTGGACCGGTGTCACCCGGCCGCCTCCAACGAGCGCCCCCGTGTGCTGCACGACGTTGGACGACTCCAGGGCCTGCACCAGGTCCACAACCGTCAGCCCGTAGCCGGATAAGCGATGCGCATCGAGCTCGACGTGGACCACGCTGTCCGGACTGCCGATGGTGTAGACGTTGCGCGTCCCCGGGATGCGCTTGAGCTCGGTCTCGATCGAACGCGCCACCTGCCCGAGCTCATGAGCGCCGCGGGTCTCGTCCTGCGTCCACAGCGTCAACGTCACGATCGGCACGTCATCGATGCCTTTCGGCTTCACGAGCGGCGGCAGGACGCCCAGGTTGGCGGGCCGCCAGTCCTGGTTCGAGTAGATGGCATTGTAGAGCCGCACGATCGCCTCGGTGCGGGGCTCGCCCACTTCGAACTGCACCGTGAGCACGGCGAGTCCGGGGCTCGAGACCGAGTAGATGTGCTTAACTCCCGAGATCTCGCCGAGCACCTGCTCCATGGGCGAAGCGACCAGGTTCTCGACCTGGCTCGCAGAAGCGCCCGGCGCCGCGATGAAGACGTTCGCGAACGTCACGTCGATCTGCGGCTCCTCCTCGCGCGGCGTGACGAGTACCGCGAACAATCCAGCGAGCAGCGCCGTCAGCGCTAGCAGCGGCGTGAGCTGATTGGCGAGAAAGCGCCGCGCCACGCTCCCGCTCAATCCGAGTGCTTCGCTCATTCGTCGCTCGCTCCCGCCACCTGCACGGCAGGCTTGAGCTGCTTCAGGGCAACCAGTGGATCCACCGCGACGCGCTCACCCGGAGCAAGGCCCGAGAGGATCTCGATGCGCTCACCGACGGTGTGTCCGGTGCGCACCTGGCGGAGCGAGGTGCGGTTGCCCTCGTCGACGACATACACGCCCCTGACCTCACTGCGCTCTACCAGGCTCGCGCGTGGCACCAGCAACCGATCGGCGTCGCCGATGACGAAGCCGACTTTCACGAACATGCCGGGATAGAGATCGGCCGCGTTCTCTGGCAGATCGAGTCGAGCGCGGAAAGTGTTGGAAGGCGCCGCCGCGACCGGAAAGATGGTGAGCTTGATCGCCTCGACGCGCCGTCCGTCGATGTACACGGCGGCTTTTCTGATCTGCCGCACGCGTTCGACGATCGACTGCGGCACGTCCACGCTGACCCGCAGAAAACGCAGCGACAGACCGCTCATCAGCGGCGTGCCCGGGCTGACGGTCTCGCCCACCTCGACGTGACGCTTGGTGACCACTCCCGCGTAGGGCGCA
>DATIEU010000521.1:0-4554 GCA_035455565.1 Steroidobacteraceae bacterium
AGGCCGAGCGGGCTGTTGCGCTCATCGCGCAGCCACAGCACGTAGCCCGGGACTGCGCCGTCCAGCATCCGCTCGCAGCCGCGTGACCCGGTCTTTTCCGGATCCGTGGATTCCTGCACCAGGGATTTGACGGCGGTCGCGAGACCGCGCTCGATGTCCGCGTCTTTTTGCCAGACCGCGGCACCGGCGCCGTCGTAGAAGAGCACCGCCTTGGCGCGCGGGTAGAGGATCTGGATCAGGCGGGCGTAAGGCTCGAAGAAGACACCGTTACGGGGGCCGCGCAGGTTGGAAAACGGATCAAAGTTAGCCACTTGCAAAACTCCGACCCCCGCCGGTCGGCGTAGCATCCGTGGATTCGCAATTGAACAGATTGACGGCAATCACACCTGGCGCGCACGGCGGGGTGCCGGGTCATATTTCGATGATTCTGGGAAGGCCGTCACCCGAGCGGGCCGGCCGGATTATGTCTGCTCGTCGCTCAGGCTGACGGAGACGTTTCCACCAGGTCGCGCAGCGTGCGGGCTTCCAGCCGCTCGCGCAGCGCCAGCTCGATGACCGTGGTGAGCTTCTCCGCTTCCGGCGTGCCGCGCACATGCAACGTCGGCTCGCCCGCTGCGTGACGGCGTGCGCAATCGATGATCTGGCTGAGATCGATCTCCGACATGTCGCGTCCGGGGACCAGCCGCTCGTCTTCCGTGGCGATGATGAGACCGCTGGCTTCGAGTGGACGGATGACTGTCGCGAGCGAGGCGCTCGGTACCTCGAGGCGCGCCGCGAGGCGGCTCGTCGTCCAACCGGGCTCGCCGCTGCGGTAACTCTTGCCGATCAGCACCATCACATTGAGCGCCAGTTGTTCCGCGAGCGCGCCGGTGATGCGGATTTCCTGCTGGCCGCGCCGCATGTACTGGGGGTTCTGCACATAGAACGACAGCTGCCCGCCGATCAGCAGCACCTGCCAGGCGACGTAGATCCAGATGAGTGCGGTCAGGAGGATGGCGAAGCTCGCGTAGATCAGCGTCAGTCTCGACATGTGGGCGACGAACGCGCCAAACGCCGCGCCGACGGCGACCCACAGCAATCCGGCCACCAGGCCGCCGATCAGCGCCGGCACGAAGCGCACGCGCGTGTTGGGGATGAACATGTAGAGGAAGGTGAAGAAGCCGGACACGATGACGTATGGCGCGATGCGGCTCGCGCCGGCGAGCAGCATGCCGAAGGGCTCGACGCGCGCCAGGCTCTGCATGATCACGGAATGTTCGGCCGTCGCGATGACGCCAAAGGTCGCGACGATGACGATCGGGCCGACCACCATCAGGCTCAGGTATTCGCTCACGCGACGTGCGAAGCTGCGCGGCCGCTCTACGTGCCACACGAAGTTGAGGCTCTCCTCGATCTTCTGCACCATCGAGATCACCGAGTACAGCAGAAACGCGAGGCCGAGCGAGCCCAGCACGCCGCTGCTGATGCTCTCGACGAACCCCATGACGCGCGCGGTGAGGTCGGTGGCATTGTCGCCAATCGGCTTGAAGAATTCATAGATGAGCGGCTCGAGCTCGCGATGCACGTTCATGCCCTTGAACACCGCGAAAGCGAAGGCGAGCAACGGCACTATCGATAGCAACGTCGTGTACACCAGGCTCATGGCGCGCAGGGTGAGGCCGCCGTGCCACACGTCGCGGAGCACGGCATAGGGGTAACGCAGGAAGCGGGCAAGCCGCGCCCACGCCGCCGACTGACTGTAAGACGTCGGCTCGAACAGGATCTTCTCGAGCCATGCCTCGAGCATGAACATGCGCGAAAGCCTTGCACGGTCGCGTATCGGCTGGCAAGCCTCGACGCAATCGCGAAGGCGTCATCCCGCGCGCTACTGCCGCATGGGCGTCGCTTGAGTTAGTGTCGCTCCGCCATGTCGACCGAATTCCCGGAGCGCATCGTCTGCCTGACCGAGGAAACCACCGAGACCCTCTACCTGCTCGGCGAGGAGTCGCGCATCGTGGGGATCTCCGGCTTCACCGTGCGGCCACCGCGTGCTCGCAAGGAGAAGCCGCGCGTGTCCGCTTTTACGAGCGCCAAGATCGACAAGATCGTCGCGCTCAAGCCCGACCTCGTGCTCGGGTTTTCCGATCTGCAAGCCGACATCGCGGCGGAACTGGTGCGCTCCGGCATCGAGGTGCACGTCTTCAATCATCGCAGCGTCGCCGACATCTTTCGCATGATCCGCACGCTCGGCGGCATGATCGGGGCCGAAGCGCGCACCGCGGCGCTGGTGGAGCAGTTGTCGGGCCACCTCGAGGAGGTGCGTGCGCGTGCCGCGCGGCTGAGCGCGCGGCCCAGGGTCTACTTCGAGGAATGGGACGATCCGCAGATCTCGGGGATTCGCTGGGTGTCCGAGCTCATCGGCATCGCCGGTGGCGACGATTGCTTTCCCGAGCTGAGCCGGGAGCCGTTGGCGAAGAACCGCATCATCGGCGACCTCGCCGAAGTACCGCGGCGGCGGCCGGATCTCATTCTCGGCTCGTGGTGCGGCAAGAAATTTCAGCCACGGAGCGTCTGCGCACGCCCCGGGTGGCAGGACGTGCCCGCGGTCTTGAAGGGCGACCTCTACGAGATCAAGTCATCGATCATCCTGCAGCCGGGGCCCGCGGCGCTTACCGACGGAGTCGATGCGATTCACGCCATCGTCGCCCGCTGGTGCGAGCGACTCAGCCGGTCAGGCGGCTGAGAGCCTCGCGATATTTCTCGCTCGTCTTGCGGATGATCTCGGGCGGCAGGCGCGGGCCCGGGGCCTTCTTGTTCCAGTCGAGGGTCTCGAGGTAGTCGCGCACGAACTGCTTGTCGAAGCTCGGCGGGCTCGACCCCGGCTGCCAGGTGTCCGCCGGCCAGAAGCGCGACGAATCGGGAGTCAGCACCTCGTCGATCAACACCAGGCGGCCCGCGGCATCCTGTCCGAACTCGAACTTGGTGTCGGCGATGATGATGCCGCGCGTGAGCGCGTAATCGGCCGCAAAGCGATAGAGCGAGATCGCCGTGTCACGCACCTGGGTGGCGATCTTCTCGCCCAGCAGTCGCGCGGTCTCCTCGAACCTGATGTTCTCATCGTGCTGCCCGCTCGGCGCCTTGGTAGCCGGTGTAAAGATCGGTGCGGGCAAGCGGTCTGCCATGCGCAAGCCCTTCGGCAGCGCGATACCGCACACCGCACCGCTCCCCTGGTAGTCCTTCCAGCCTGAGCCGATCAGGTAGCCGCGCACCACGGCCTCGATGGGCAGTGCCTTGAGACGCCGCACGATCACCGCACGGTCACGCAGCGCGGCCAGCTCTGCGTGTGAGCGGATGACGTCCGAGAGCGGCAATGCAGCCAGCTGATTCGGCACGATGTGCGCGGTGCGTGCAAACCAGAAGTTGGAAATCTGCGTGAGCACTCGTCCCTTGTCGGGAATTGGATCGGGCAGGACCACATCGAACGCCGACAACCGGTCCGTCGTGACGATGAGCATGTGGGCGTCATCGATCGCATAGATGTCGCGCACCTTGCCACGATGAATCATTTCGAGGCCGGTGACGCTCGAGTGGAACAGGGTGTCGGTGGCGGTGACGGCCATGCGATATTCTTCATCGTTATGGAGTGGAAAGGCAAAGTTCTCGGCGGAATCTTCGGCTCGTTTCTGGGCCCGGTCGGCACCGCCATCGGCGTGCTGCTGGGCCATCAGTATGACCGGTACCGCGAACTGGAGGACGCGCCGGGCGCGGGAGAGGGCGATCCGCAACTGATCAGCGCGGTTTTCTTCCGCAGCACCTTCGCCGTGATGGGTTGTCTCGCCAAGGCCGACGGTCGCGTGTCGGAAAGCGAGATCCAGGCGGCGCGCGGTATCATGCGGCATCTGCGCCTGACGGCGGACCAGGTGCAGGCCGCGATCCGCTTCTTCAACGAGGGCAAGCAGCCGGGCTTCGAGCTCGAGCGCACGGTTCGCGAGCTCGGACGGGTCTGCGGGCGACGCCACGAGCTGTTGCGCTACTTCGTCGAGATCCAGATGAGCGCGGCGTTGCAGGGCAGTAACCTCCAGGGACCGGGACGGCCCCTCGTGCAGCGCCTCGGTCAGTGGCTGGGGCTTTCAGGATTCGAGATGGCCCACCTCGAGGCCTTGCTGCGCATCCAGGCGGGCGCGCGGCCAGAAGTACCGCAGCGCGCGGGCGCGAACCTTGCAGATGCTTACCAGGTCCTTCAGATCGAGGCGACGGTGACCGATGTGGAAGTTGTAAAAGCTTACCGTCGCCAGATGAGCCGCAATCACCCCGACAAGCTCGTTGCCAACGGCCTGCCGCCCTCGATGATGGAGATTGCCAAGGAGAAGACGCAGCGCATACGCGAGGCGTACGAAGTGATCCGCGAGCAGCGCCGCATGAAGTAAAGTAGCGACATGAACCACCTCATTGCGCCCTCGATTCTCTCGGCCGATTTCGCGCGTCTCGGCGAGGAAGTGGCCCACGTGCTGTCCGCAGGGGCTGACCTGGTTCACTTCGACGTGATGGACAATCACTACGTGCCCAATCTGACCA
>DATIEU010000522.1:0-9558 GCA_035455565.1 Steroidobacteraceae bacterium
CACGATCCGTGGTCAGACCGAGCTCCGAGAACCGGCGTGCCGCGGGCAGCACGTGGCGCTCGAGCGATCCAACCGCGCTGTTGTAGGCCTCGACACCGCGATCGAGCGCGGCGCCGATCTTGGCAAGGTGCGCACCGAAGACACTCAGCCGCTTGTAGAGATCCTGGCCGAGATCGCGGATGGTCGCGGCATTCTGTGCAAGCGCGAGCTGGCGCCAGCCGTAGGCGATCGCCTTCAGCATCGCGATGAAGCTCGTCGGCGTCGCGATGATCACGCCCTGGCGCAGCGCTTCGTCGAGCAGGGCCGGGTTCTCGTTCATCGCTGCGGCGAGGAACTGATCGCCCGGCAGGAACAGGATTACGAAATCCGGGCTGCGGGTGAATTGGGCCCAGTAGGCTTTGCTCGCGAGTGCGCGCACGCGCTCCGCCACGAGTTGGCCGTGTCGCCGCAGCGCCGCCGCGCGCGCCTCATCGCTTTGCGCTTCGACTGCCTCGAGATACGCGGTGAGCGGCGTCTTCACGTCCACAACCAGGTCGCGGTCATCCACCATGTGCACGATCAAGTCCGGCCGCAACGTGCCGTCCTCGGTCGGGGTGTGGACCTGCTCGGTGAAATCGCAATGCACCGTCATCCCGGCGAGCTCGACCAGCCGGCGCAGCGACAGCTCGCCCCACTGGCCACGCACCTCGGGCTTGCGTAGCGCATTCACCAGGTTGCGCGTCTCGCGTTGCAGGGCTGACTGGCTCAGGTTGACCGACTCGAGATGCTGGCGGATGGCACCGAACGCTTCGTGGCGATCCTTCTCGATGGTCGAGATCTGCGACTCGGTACGCTTGAGGGCGTCGCGAATCGGTCCGAGCAGTGCCTCGATGGCCTGCTCGCGCTCCTTCAGACTGTGCTGCGCCTGCAGTTGCTGCTGACCGAGATTCTCGCGCGCGAGCTTCAGGAACAATTCGCTGTTGCTGCGCAAGGACGCGCTCGCCAGCGAGTCGAACGCGCTCTTCAACCGTTCCTGGGCATGCTCGATGGTGGCGCCGCGTTCCGCTTCGAGGGCGGCCTGGGTCTGCAGCTGCGCCCGCGCGACCTCCAGGTCGACGCTCAGGCGCTTCTCGTTTCGCTGCGCACGCAGCGCCGCGACCAGCCAGCCGAGCGCGAAGCCCGCCAGCAGGGCGACCGCGATCGAGAGCGCGAGCGAAGTGCCGCTCATTGCGCACCCGTGGCGCCCGTGCGCGTGCCGTTCAACCAGCCCAGCAATTCGCCCGGTTGGTGGATCAGCCCATCGGCCTGCCACAGCTCGGGGCGATCCTGCTCGCCCAGGTAACCGAAGAGCGCGATCAGCGTATGCATGCCCGCGGCGCGACCCGCCTGCACATCGCGCTCGGCGTCGCCCACGTACACGCAATCACGCGGTTCGAGCCCGAGAAGCCCCGCCGCGTGCAGGAGCGGTGCCGGATGCGGCTTGCGCTGCCCCACCGTATCGCCACACACCACGCAGGCCGCACGCTTGGTGAGATGCATGTGCTCGAGCAACGGAGCAGTCAGCGAGGTCTGCTTGTTGGTGACCACTCCCCAGGGAACGCGCCCCGCCTCGAGCGTCGCAAGCACCGCTTCGAAACCAGGGAACACCGTGGTCGCACGCGCGATGTCATTGGCGTAGACCACCAGGAATCGCTCCCGCAGGCGCTGGAACTCATCTTCCGACACGTCCGGAAAACCAAGGCGTACGAGCGCCGCGGCGCCGTGCGAGACATGTGGCCGGATCACGCTCGGATGGAGGGCCGCGCGGCCGCTCTCGGCGCGCAGGCGGTTCAGGGCGGCCGCCATGTCGGGCGCCGTGTCGAGCAGAGTGCCGTCGAGATCGAGCAGCACGCCACGCACACCTTGCCCCATTTCAGGCTCCCGCAGCCGGCCGAACGAAATGGGCCAGGTAGTTGACGGAGGCGTCGGTGCTCAGCCGAAAGACTTGCGTGAGGGGGTGGTACTCGATGCCGGCGATTTCCTCGAGCATGAGGCCGGCGCCGCGGCCCATGTCGGCGAGCTCGGCGGGCCGGATGAAACGCTCGTATTCGTGCGTGCCGCGCGGGAGCATCTGCATCACGTACTCGGCGCCGACGATCGCGAGCAGGAAGGCCTTCAGGTTGCGATTGATCGTGGAGACGAAGACATGGCCCCCGGGCTTCACGAGCGACCCCAGCGCCTCGACCACGGACTGCGGCTCCGGCACGTGCTCGAGCATCTCCATGCAAGTGACCACGTCGAACGAGGCGGGCGCGCTGCGGGCGAGCGCTTCCGTGGCGGTGTGTCGATAGTCGACCGCGACGTGAGCTTCCAGCGCATGCAGCCGGGCCACTTCGAGCGCGGCCTGGGCGAGATCGATACCGACAACCTGCGCTCCGCGCCGCGCCATCGCTTCCGAGAGAATGCCGCCGCCGCACCCGACATCGAGCACCGCCCTGGATGCGAGCGCGACATGCTCTTCGATGAACGCCAGACGCAGTGGATTGAGCTCGTGCAGCGGGCGAAATTCGCCCTTCGGGTCCCACCAGCGTTGCGCCAGCGCTTCGAATTTGGCGATCTCGCCGGTATCGACGTTGCCGTGCATATCCATGCGCGCAGTATAGACCGCCGACGCGCGCGGGCGCGCTCGCAGAGCGCTTCGCAGGGTGGGTCGAGGCGGCTCGCTGTGTTACCATTTGCAGCTTCGAAAACGGCCCCAACGGCCTCTTGAAGCGCCGCTTCCGGCCACACCTTTTTGAGCAGTTTTTCGGACCCTCGCATGGCGGAAATCGCGCGCGAAATCCTCTCTGTCAATCTCGAAGACGAGATGCGCCAGTCGTATCTCGACTACGCGATGAGCGTCATCATCGGGCGCGCGCTCCCCGATGTGCGCGACGGCCTGAAGCCGGTTCACCGCCGCATCCTGTTCTCGATGCAGGAGACCAACAACGTCGCGACGCGCCCGTACGTGAAGTGCGCGCGTGTGGTGGGCGACGTGCTGGGCAAGTACCACCCGCACGGCGACACGGCAACCTACGACGCGATGGTGCGCATGGCGCAGGACTTCTCCATGCGCTATCAGCTGATCGACGGCCAGGGCAATTTCGGCTCGATCGACGCCGATCCCCCGGCCGCCTACCGCTACACCGAGTGTCGCCTGACGCCGCTCGCGTCCGAGCTGCTGGCGGACATCGACAAGGAAACCGTCGATTTCGTCCCGAACTACGACGGCAAGGAAAACGAGCCCACCGTCCTCCCCACCCGCATCCCGAACCTGCTGGTGAACGGCTCGTCCGGAATCGCGGTGGGCATGGCGACCAATATCCCGCCGCACAACCTGGGCGAAGTGATCAACGCCTGTGTCGCGCTGCTCGACGATCCCGGGCTCACGCTCGCCGGCCTCATGCAGCACATCCCTGGGCCTGACTTCCCCACCGCCGGCATCATCAATGGCGCGCAGGAAATCGTCGCCGCGTACAAGACCGGGCGAGGCCGGCTCTCCGTGCGCGCACGCACGCACATCGAGGAGCTCGACAGCCGCGGGCGCCAGCAGATCGTCATCACCGAGCTGCCCTACCAGGTGATCAAGGCGCGCCTGCTCGAGCGCATCGCGGAGCTCGTCAAGGAGAAGCACCTCGACGGCATCGCCCAGGACGGCCTGCGCGACGAGTCGGACAAGGACGGCATGCGCGTGGTGATCGAGCTCAAGCGCGGCGAAGTGCCCGACATCGTGCTCAACAACCTGTTCGCGCAGACGCCGATGGAGACGGTGTTCGGCATCAACATGGTTGCCCTGCAGGACGGCCAGCCGAAACTCCTCTCGCTCAAGGAAGTGCTCGAAGCCTTCCTGCGTCACCGGCGTGAGGTGGTCACGCGGCGCACGGTGTTCGACCTGCGCAAGGCGCGCGAGCGCGCACATGTCCTCGAAGGCCTGGGCGTGGCGCTCGCCAACATCGACGAAGTGATCGCGACCATCAAGCGCTCGGCGTCCCCGCCCGAAGCGAAGGCGGCCCTGGTGGCGCGTCACTGGAAGCCGGGCGCGGTCCCCGAGATGCTCAAGCGCGCGGGCGATGTGTCGACGCGCGTCGAGGACGCCGGCAACGATTACGGACTGAGCGAGCAGGGCTACCGGCTCTCCGAGACGCAGGCGCAGGCCATTCTCGACATGCGCCTGCACCGCCTCACCAGTCTCGAGCAGGACAAGATCATCGAGGAGTTCCGAGGCCTGCTCGAGCACATCCGCGACCTGAGCGAGGTGCTGGCGAAGCCCGAACGGCTGATCGCCGTCATTCGCCAGGGGCTGACCGAGGTGCGCGACAAGTACGCCGACAAGCGCCGCACCGAGATCATCAGCGACCACACCGATCTCACCATCGAGGACCTGATCGAGCCCGAGGACGTCGTGGTGACGCTGTCACATTCCGGGTATGCGAAATCGCAACCGGTCTCAACCTACCAGGCGCAGCGCCGCGGCGGCCGCGGCAAGGCTGCGACCAGCGTCAAGGACGAGGATTTCATCGATAAGCTGTTCGTGGCGAACACGCACGATACGCTGCTGTGTTTCTCGAGCCAGGGAAAGGTCTACTGGCTCAAGGTGTACGAGCTGCCGCAGGCCGGTCGCATCGCGCGCGGCAAGCCGATGGTCAACCTGCTGCCGCTCCAGGAAGGCGAGCGCATCAACGCGGTGCTGCCGATCCGCGAGTACGACGAGCATCGCTACGTGTTCATGGCAACGGCGCTCGGCACGGTCAAGAAGACGCCGTTGTCGGCGTTCTCGCGGCCGCGCAGCACCGGCATCATCGCGGTGGATCTCGCGCCCGAAGACCAGCTGGTCGGAGTGGCGCTTACCGATGGTCAGCGCGAGATCATGTTGTGCACCAGCGGCGGCAAGGCAATCCGCTTCCGCGAAGACGAGGTGCGCGCAATGGGCCGCGAAGCGGCCGGCGTGCGCGGCGTCAAGCTCGGAGCCACCCAGCGCGTCATTGCTCTGATCGTGATCGACGAGGGCTTCGTCCTCACGGCGTCCGAGAACGGCTACGGCAAGCTCACGCCGGTCGAGGATTTTCCCCAGCACGGACGCGGCGGGCAGGGGGTCATTGCGCTGCAGGTGACCGAGCGCAACGGCCAGATGGTGGGCGCACTGCACGTGCTGCGCGAGCACGAGATCATGCTGATCAGCTCGACCGGGACCCTGGTGCGTACCCCGGTGGGCGATATCTCGATCGTGGGCCGCAATACCCAGGGGGTGCGCCTCATCCGCCTGGAAGAGGGTGAGCGCCTGGTGGGCGTGGAGCGCATCGAGGGCCTGAATGGCGACGAGAGCGAAGACGTCGCCGGCGACCCCGCGGCCGCTGAAACCCCCGATCCGGCCTGATAGACTTCCAGCGTGCCGGACACGCATTCGACGCATTCGACGTGTGCGTCGCATGGGTGATCCGGCATCGTGCTTTTCGGGGGATTCATGCGTGTTTTCAACTTCAGCGCCGGCCCGGCGATGCTGCCGCTGGAAGTGCTCGAGCGGGTTCGCGACGAGCTGATCGACTGGCGTGCGAGCGGCGCCTCGGTGATGGAGATCAGTCACCGCAGCAAGGCCTTCATTGGCGTCGCGGAGCAGGCCGAAGCGGACGTGCGCGAGCTGCTCGGCATCGGATCCAACTACCGCGTGCTGTTCCTGCAGGGTGGCGCGACCGGTCAGTTCTCGGCGATCCCGATGAACCTGGCGGAAGACGGCGCGACCGTCGACTACGTCAATACCGGGCACTGGTCGAAAAAGGCACTCGGCGACGCGCGCCGCTATTGCAAGGTCCACGTGGTCGCCGATGGCGCCGCGTCCGGCTACACCAGCATTCCGCCCGTGAACACCTGGCAGCGCAGCGCCGATGCAGCGTACCTGCACTACACGCCCAACGAGACGATCGGTGGCGTCGAATTTCACTTCGTGCCGGACGTGAGCGCGGTGCCGCTGGTCGCCGACATGTCCTCGACCCTGCTGTCGCGCCCGATCGACGTCAGCAAGTTCGGTCTCATCTACGCCGGCGCGCAGAAGAACATGGGCCCGTCCGGAATCACACTGGTCATAGTGCGCGACGATCTCATCGGCCGTGCGCGGCCCGGCACGCCACTGGTGTTCGACTACAAGGCGATGGCGGACGAGGGCTCGATGCTCAACACTCCGCCGACTTTCGCCTGGTATATCGCCGGCCTGGTGTTCGACTGGCTGAAGCGCCTCGGCGGTCTCACAGCCATGGCGGAGATCAATCGTGCCAAGGCGGAGAAGCTCTACGAGGCCATCGATCGCTCGAGCTTCTACAAGAATTCGGTCGCCAGGGATTGCCGCTCCTGGATGAACGTGACCTTCGCGCTGGCGCGGCCCGAGCTCGACAAGCAGTTCCTCGAGCAGGCAAAAGCGGCGGGTCTCACGAACCTCGCGGGCCATCGCGCGGTCGGCGGCATGCGCGCGAGTCTGTATAACGCCATGCCGCTCGCGGGCGTGTCGGCGCTGGTGGAGTTCATGCAGGAATTTGCGCGCAGGAACGGCTAGAGACCAAGCGCCGACATGTCATTCAAGATCCTCACGCTCAACAACATCTCGGTGAAAGGTCTCGAGCGGCTGCCGCGCGACCGTTACGAGGTCGCCTCCGACATCGGCAATCCGCATGCGGTGCTGGTGCGCTCCGCCGACATGCACGACATGACTGTGCCGCCGAGTGTATTGGCCGTGGCGCGCGCCGGCGCGGGTGTCAACAACATCCCCGTCGCGGAACTCAGCAAGCGCGGGATTCCGGTATTCAATGCCCCGGGCGCCAATGCGAACGCGGTGAAGGAGCTGGTCATCGCGGGCTTGTTCCTCGGTGCGCGCAACATCTGCCAGGCGTGGGAGTACACACGCGGGCTCGGCGGTGATGACGAGGCGGTCGAGGAAGCGGTCGAGGAGGGCAAGAAGAAGTTCGTCGGCTTCGAGTTGCCCGGCCGCACGCTGGGCGTCGTCGGCCTGGGTGCGGTCGGTGTCGAAGTCGCCAACGCGGCGCTCGGCCTGCGCATGCGCGTGATCGGCTACGACCCGCAGATCACGGTGCAGCGTGCATGGCAGCTCTCATCAGGCGTCGAGCAGGCGGTGAACCTCGACGATCTCTTCACGCGCTCCGACTTCATCACGTTTCACGTGCCGCTCACCGACAGCACGCGTGGCCTGGTGAATGCGGCACGCATACGGCTCATGAAGCGGGGTGGCGTGCTTCTCAACTTTGCGCGTGCGCAGATCGCGGACGAAGCGGCCGTCGTCGCGGCGCTCGATGCGGGCAAGCTCCATGCCTACGTGTGCGACTTCCCCAGCAACCGCATCAAGGGGCATTCGCGCGTCGTCGCGTTGCCGCACCTGGGTGCCTCGACCGGTGAGGCCGAGGAGAATTGCGCGGTGATGGTGGCGGAAACGCTGCGCGATTTTCTGGAGAACGGCAACGTGCGCCATTCGGTGAATTTTCCCGAAGCCGTGCTGCCGCGAACCAACGGCTGGTGCCGCATCGCCATCGCCAACGACAACGTGCCCAACATGGTCGGCCAGATCTCGACCTGTCTCGCCAGCGTGCAGCTCAATATCGCCGATCTTCTCAACAAGTCGCGTGGCGAGCTCGCGTACACCCTGATCGACACGGACGACGCGATTCCGCCAGGCATCCTCGACCGAATCCGCGGCATCGAAGGCGTGCTCGCGGCGAGGATCATCTGATGGCCGCGAAACGCAGAAGCCGCCAGCGCAGCAAGCGCGACCAGCCGCCGACACCGCCCCTCGAAGAGATTCGCGGCCGCATCGATGCGGTCGATGCCGAAATTCACGCGCTGATCAGCGAGCGCGCCCGCCTGGCCCAGTCGGTCGGTATCTCGAAGCATGCCGATGGCCACACCGTCGATTTCTATCGGCCGGAGCGCGAGGCGCAGGTCCTGCGGATGGCGCTCGAGCGCAACAAGGGCCCGTTGCGCAACGACGAAGTGTTGCGGCTGTTCCGCGAAATCATGTCGGCATGTCTCGCCCAGCAGGAACCGCTGAAGGTGGGCTTCCTCGGACCCGAGGGTACGTTCACGCAGGCCGCGGTGCTCAAGCATTTCGGTCACTCGGTGCGCGCCCTGCCGTTGGCGACCATCGACGAGGTATTTCACGAGGTCGAGGCGGGCGCCGCCGATTTCGGCGTGGTGCCGATCGAGAATTCCACCGAAGGCACGGTCAACTACACGCTCGACCGGTTTCTCACCTCACCCTTGCACATCTGCGGCGAAGTGGAACTGCGTATTCACCAGCACCTGATGGGCCGGATGGACAGCCTCGAGCACATCGAGCGCGTGTGCTCACATCAGCAGTCACTCGCGCAGTGCCGTGGCTGGCTGGACGAACACCTCCCGGAAGCGGAACGGCTGCAAGCCGGCAGCAACGCCGAAGCCGCGCGCCGCGCACGCGACGAAAAAGGCACGGCGGCCATCGCCGGTGAAGCGGCCGCCGAGGTGTACGGACTCAACCTGATCGCCGCGGAGATCGAGGATCATCCCGACAACACCACGCGTTTCCTGGTCGTCGGCCGCAAGCTCCTGAGTGCGAGCGGGCGAGACAAGACCACGCTGCTGGTGTCGACCGGTCACACCGATTCGCCCGGTGCGCTGTATCGGTTGCTCGAGCCGTTCGCGAAGAACCGCATCAGTCTCACGCGCATCGAGTCGCGCCCGTCGCGCCGGCGCAAGTGGGACTACGTCTTCTTCTTCGACGTCGAGGGACACGCGAGCGACAAGCACCTGGCCCGGGCGCTCGCGCAGCTGAAGCGGCGGGCGTCGCTTTTCCGCATCCTCGGGTCGTATCCTCAAGCCGTGCAGTGACGGGAGCGGGCGATGGGCAAGACCACTATCGCGGACCTGGTCGCGCCACCGGTGCGGGAGCTCCATCCCTATGTCCCCGGCAAGCCGATCCCGGAGCTCGAGCGCGAGTACGGCGTCAAGGACATCATCAAGCTCGCCTCCAACGAGAATCCGCTCGGTCCGGGAGCGCGGGCGCGTGCGGCGATGAGCGCTGCACTGAGCGACATCGGTCTCTATCCGGACGGCAGCGGCTTCGATCTCAAGCAACGGCTGGCGCGTCATCACGGACTGCCGCTCGAGTCGATCACGCTGGGCAACGGCTCGAACGACATCCTGGTGCTGCTCGCCGAGGCCTTCCTGACGCCGGAGAGCGAGGCGATCTACGCGCAATACTGCTTCGCCGTGTACCCGATCGCCGTGCAGGCTGTCGGGGCGAAGGCCCGCATCGCACCGGCACTGCCCGCCAGCGCTTCGATGCCGCTGGGACACGATCTCGCGTCCATGGCCGCGCTGGTCACGCCGCGCACGCGACTCGTCTTCATTGCCAATCCGAACAATCCCACCGGGACATGGCTGGATGCGCAAAGCCTGTCGCGCTTCCTGCGCGCCCTGCCGGATTCGGTCATCGCGGTGGTTGATGAGGCGTATTTCGAGTACTCGCGCGACGTCGATTGTCCCGATACTTCGACGTGGCTGCGCGAGTTGCCGAACATGGTCGTGGTG
>DATIEU010000523.1:0-6648 GCA_035455565.1 Steroidobacteraceae bacterium
GATTGAATGCGGCCGGGCGCTGATCGCCCGAGGAAGCATGTCGATCAAGGTCCTCGTCATCGACGACGATCCCGCGTTTCGCGCGCTGTTTCGTCATCACATCACCACGGAATGGCCCGATGCGGCCATCACCGAGCATGACCCGTTGACCACGGGGAAGCTCGCGCCCGAATTCACCGCTGCAGGCTACGACGTCGTTCTGCTCGATCACACGCTCGGTGCCGAGAGCGGCCTCGACTGGATGAAGGAACTCAGCTCGCGCCCGGGTTTCCCGCCGATTCTCTACCTCGGTCCTTCGGGTGAGGACGCGGACGTGCTGCCGGCGCTGCGCGCGGGCGCCGAGGCCTGCATCAGCAAGGTCAAGATCGATCACCGGCGTTTCATCAGCACGCTGAGCGAGGCGGCGCGCAAACGCAAGCGCCAGCTCGCGCTGACGCGTGGCACGCAACAGTCACAGCAGGCCTATCGGTTTGGCGGTGTGACCATTCGCGGCCAGCGCTTCATCCGCGCCATCTCGACCGGCTCGATTGCGAGTGTGTACCTGGCGGAGAGCGAGCGCGCCGGGGCGATCGTGGTACTCAAGGTGCTGCGCAAGGTTCCCGATCAGGACGAAGCGCACGGCACCTTCGACCGCTTCCTGCAGGAATACGAGGTGGTGTCGAAGGTCGACCACCCGAACGTGGTGCGCATTTACGATTTGGGAGTCGCCGACGATCACGCCTATATCGCCATGGAGTACTTCCCGGCCGGTGACCTGCGCGAGCGCATGCGCAAGAAGATCGAGCCGGAGCAGGCGGTCGAGTATCTCAGGCAGATGGCGGCCGCTCTGCAGGCAATTCACGCAGTCGGCGTGCTTCATCGCGACCTCAAGCCCGGCAATGTCATGCTGCGCAATGACGGCACGCTCGCGCTGATCGACTTCGGTCTCGCCAAGCAACTGAAGCTCGACATGGAAATCACCGCGACGGGCGAGATCTTCGGAACCCCCTACTACATGAGCCCGGAGCAGGGGCACGGCGCCGAGGTCGATGAACGCAGCGATATCTATAGCCTGGGCGTGCTTTTTTACGAGATGCTCACCGGCAAAAAGCCGTATCTGGCCAGCACGCCGATGGCCGTCATCTACAAGCACAGCCACGCGCCGCTACCGGAGCTCGCTCCGGAGATCGCGCATCTCGAGACGCTGACCCACAGGCTCCTCGGCAAGGACCCGCGCGACCGCTACCAGAGCGCAACTCAGCTCCTCGACGCGATCGAAGCGCTCGAGCACTCACCGCTTCGCCAGGCCGCTGCGGGCGAATGAGCGCGCGGCGCGACACGAGCCCGGCGTCCGAGCCGGCAGCTCAGCTCTTTCCGCCGTTACTCGTCGCCACGCCGCCCGAATGGCTCGAACGCGCCGCCACGCAGTGGCGTGACTTGTTGGTCGATCATGCCAACTGTGAGAAGAAGGCGGCCTCGACGGCCCTGAGTCTTCTCTTCACCTACGCGGAAGACCACGCGCTCACGACGCAACTGTCGCGCCTGGCGCGCGAAGAGCTGCGGCACTTCGAGCAGGTGCAGCGCCTCATGGTGTCTCTCGATGTGTCGTTTCAGCGCCTCTCGCCGTCGCGATACGCGGAAGGTTTGCGTCGCGCGGCGCGCGTCGAGGAACCTGGCCGACGCATCGACCTGCTCATCTGCGGAGGTCTCATCGAGGCGCGCTCCTGTGAGCGCTTCACGGCACTCGCGCCGCGCTTGCCGGAGCCGCTCGGCACGTTCTATCGAACGTTGAGCGAGGCGGAGAGACGCCACTGCAGCGTGTATTTCCGCTTGGGCGAGACGGCGGCCGAGGATGCAGTCAGCTTCGGCGCACGTGTGACGCAGCTGGCCGAGATCGAGGCGTCGTTGATCTCGACGCCAGACCCGCAGTTTCGCTTCCATTCCGGCCGGCCCGCTGCCGACGCGTGAGCGGCATGAGCCCTGCGGTGCGCGTCGTGGATGCCGAAGGCCCGGCGTCGCAGGCCGTGGCGCGCGAGCTCGTCCGCGAGTATGCGACATGGCTCGCCATCGATCTCGAGTACCAGGACTTCGAGCGCGAGCTCGCAACCTTTCCGGGTGATTACACGCCACCGCACGGCGCATTACTGCTGGCGGAGGCAGGCGCGGAGACGGCGGGTTGCGTCGCACTCCGGAAGCTGGAACCCGCCGTGTGCGAAATGAAGCGGTTGTGGGTTCGTGAGCGCTTCCAGGGATGCGGTATCGGCAGGACCCTTGCCACCGCCATCCTCGAGCGTGCGATACGGCTGGGCTACGAACGGATGCGGCTCGACACGTTGCCGCGGATGGCAGCGGCGCTCGCTCTGTATCGCGAGCTCGGCTTTCGGGAAATACCGGCTTACTACCCCAGTCCAGTGCCGGGCACGATCTATCTCGAAAAGAGTCTTTAGCGCCGCCCGGCTCAGGCGCGTGGCAAGCCACGCAGGTCGAAACCGGCATCGTCCCAGACGAGCACGCTCCCCTGATCGTGCCAATCACCGAGGACGATTCGCGCGACTGACTTACCGTCGAGCTCGAAGCGATGGACGTTGGGACGATGCGTGTGCCCGTGCAGGAGGAGCGCGACGTCGGCGCCACGCATTGCGGCGCGCACGGCGTCCTGGTTCACGTCCATGATCGAGCTCATCGATTGCGCGATGTGCTCCTTGCTCCCGGCGCGCGCCTCATCGGCCAGTACCTGCCGCTGCTCGGGGCTCAGTGCCAGGAACATCTTCTGCCAGCCCCGGTCGCGAACCATCGCACGCAGGTTCTGGTACGAGCGGTCATCGGTGCACAGGGTGTCGCCGTGCATGGTCAGAACGCGTGTGCCATGCAGGTCGATGATGGTGGGGTCCTCGAGCAACCGGCACCCCGATTCGCGGCAAAAGCGCTCACCCAGGAGGAAATCGCGATTGCCATGCATGACGTAGCAGGGCACGCCCTGGTCCGTGAGCGTGCGCAGGCCCGCTATGATGCGTCGTTTCTCGGGCTCAGGATCGTCATCTCCGATCCAGACCTCGAACAGGTCCCCGAGGATGTAGAGCGCATCGGCCTGCACGGCCGGGCCCGCGAGGAAGGCGAGGAACTGCTGGGAGATCTCCGGATGCTGCGCATCGAGGTGCAGGTCCGAGATGAAGAAGGTCGCCATGCAGTTCGCTGTGCCCCGGCTACTCGACGACAGTGATTTTCTCGATGACGATGGGTTTAAGAGGTGCGTCTTCCTTGAAGGGTCCCCACTCGCCGGTTGGCACATGCGCGATGCGGTCGACGACATCCATCCCTTCGACGATTTCCCCGAACACGGCATAACCCCAGCGGGTCGGTATCGGGTTGAGGTCCGGGTTATCCGCCAGGTTGATGAAAAACTGGCAGTTGCCGGAATGGGGCGCCTCGGAACGCGCCATGCCCACCGTACCGCGGCGATTGAGAAGGCCGTTGCCCGACTCGTTCGCCAGGGCGCCCTGGGTGGGCTTGGCTTCGAAGGCCGTCGTGTAGCCGCCCCCCTGGGCGACGAAGTTGCGGATCACGCGGTGAAAGACCGTGCCCTCGTAGTGACCGGCGCGCACGTACTTGAGGAAATTGTCGACCGTGAGCGGGGCGCGCTGCGTCTCGAGGCGAATCGTGAAGCTGCCCATGCTGGTGTCGACGCGCACGCGGCTCGCGGTCGGTGCCGGTGTCGCAGGCGCCGTCTCCTGTGCGAGAAGCGAGCCGCTCGAAACGAGGAGAATCGTCGCCAGCAGATACTTCATGTAGGAGCCCCACCGCCAAAGGTGCGGCAATTCTAGGAAACCTCCGCTTCCCTTACCATACGAAACATGACCGCACGGACGGTGACTCGATTCGCGCCCAGCCCGACCGGCGCATTGCACCTTGGCAATGCGCGGACGGCGCTCTTCAATTTTCTGTTGGCGCGCCGCGAGGGTGGCCAGTTCGTGCTGCGTATCGAGGACACCGATCTCGAACGCAGTACCGAAGCATTCCTGCAGCAGCTGCTCGCCGACCTCGGCTGGCTCGGCCTCAATTGGGACCTGCCGGCCGGCGCCGCGGAAGGTGGGGTGGTGCGCCAGTCCCTGCGCCGGAAAATCTACGACGAATACTTTACGCGGCTGGAGGCCGCCGGGCAGACGTACCCCTGCTTCTGTTCCGCGACCGAGCTCGAGATTTCGCGGCGCGCCCAGCTGGCAGCCGGCCGGCCGCCTCGCTACGCCGGAACATGCCGGGAGCTGACGGCGGAAGAGCAGGCGGAGCGGCGCGCGCGCGGCCTTGCGCCGACCTTGCGGTTTCGCGTCCCGGCGGGCCGGACCGTCGAGTTCGAGGATTTCGTGCGCGGCCCGCAGAAATTCGCGACTGACGACATCGGCGACTTCATCATCCGGCGTGCGGACGGAAGCGCACAGTTCTTCTTCTGCAACGCCGTCGACGATGCCCTCATGGGCGTGACACACGTGCTCAGGGGCGAAGATCACCACACCAACACGCCGCGCCAGATCCTGCTGCTCGAGGCCTTGCAGCTGCGCGTGCCGCACTACGGGCACGTGTCACTGATCACCGGTGCCGATGGTGCGCCACTGTCGAAACGGCACGGCAGCGTCAGCGTGCACGAGTTTCGCGAGCGCGGCTTCCTGCCGCAGGCCATAGTCAATCACCTGTTTCGCCTCGGGCACACGTCCGATCAGGAAGGCTGGCTGTCACTCGCGGACATGCCCGCGCACTTCCGCGTCGATCACCTGGGTCGGGCGCCGGCGCGATTCGACGAAACGCAGCTCGCTCACTGGCAGAAGGAAGCACTCGGCCGGGCGCCCATCGAGGAGATCACGCGGTGGCTGCGGCCAGTGCTGCCCGCGAGCGTGAGCGAGGCGCGGCTGCGCGATTTCGTGGACCTCGTGCGTCACAACGTCGTGTTGCCGCAGGATGCGGAGCCATGGGTTGCGGTGGTCTTTGCGGATCTCCCGCCACTCGCCGACGAGGATCGACGCTTGCTGGTGGAGACGGGTGCCGAGTTCTTCCGCGAAGCCGTGACTGCGGTGGAACGGCATGGCACCGATTTGCCGGCACTCAGTGCGGCGCTCCAGGCGGGAACAGGAAAGAAGGGCGCGGCACTCTACAAACCGCTGCGACTCGCGTTGACGGGCCGCGTGCATGGCCCGGAACTCGCGCCGCTCATGAAACTCCTGCCGGTCGACACGGTGCGCCGGCGCCTCGAACAGTGGTCGCGGAATTGAGCTCACCATGCTGAAGATTCACAACTCGCTCACGGGCGCCAAGGAAGACCTGGTCCCGCTGCGTGCCGGCAAGCTCGGCATGTACGTCTGCGGGATGACGGTCTACGACTATTGCCACATCGGCCACGCGCGCATGCTGATGGCTTTCGACATGGTGGCCCGCTACCTGCGCGCTCTGGGCTATCAGCTCACGTACGTGCGCAACATTACCGACATCGACGACAAGATCATCAGGCGCGCTGCCGAGAACCGCGAGCCGATCGATGCACTGACCGGCCGTTTCATCGCCGCGACGAACGAGGACTGCGCAGCGCTCGGCATGTTGAAGCCAGATCACGAGCCGCGCGCGACGCAGTTCCTGCCGCCCATGATCGACATGATCGAGAAGCTGATCGCGAAAGAGCACGCCTATGTCGCGAAGAACGGCGACGTGATGTATTCCGTGTCGAGTTTCCCGGGTTACGGGCGCCTCTCCGGCAAGAAGCTCAAGGACCTGCGCGCTGGTGCGCGCGTCGAGGTCGACGAGGCCAAGCGCGATCCACTCGATTTCGTGCTGTGGAAGTCCGCCAAGCCGGGCGAGCCCTCGTGGGATTCGCCCTGGGGTCCGGGCCGGCCGGGCTGGCACATCGAGTGCTCGGCGATGTCGACGAAGATCCTGGGAGAGGAATTCGACCTGCATGGCGGCGGCGTCGATCTCAAGTTCCCCCATCACGAGAATGAGATTGCACAGGCGTGCGGCGCGCTCGACACCTCGTTCGTCAGGATCTGGATGCACAACGGCTTCGTGCGCAGCGGTGACGAGAAGATGTCGAAGTCGCTCGGCAACTTCGTGACCGTGCGCGATGTCCTCAAAGTTCATCACCCCGAGGCGGTGCGCTATTTCCTCCTCGCGAGTCACTATCGCGCACCGATCAATTACAGCGATGAGAACGTGCAGCAGGCGCGCGCGGCGCTCGAGCGCCTGTACACGGCATTGCGTGGCGTGCGGCCCGCCGAATCCGTGGCGGAAGGTGAGATCGAGGAGCGCTTCCGGGCGGCGATGAACGACGACTTCAACACGCCCGAAGCGTTCGCAGTGCTGCAATCCGTGGCACGCGAGCTGAACACGGCGAAGTCGAGCGGCCGTGAAAGCGACGCGCGCACGCTGGCCACGCGGCTCATACGTCTGGGCGGAGTGCTGGGGCTGTTGCAGCAGAATCCCGAATCCTGGTTCAAGCAGGGTGCGAGCACTACCGGCCCGGCGCCGAGCGATGCGCAGATCGAGGAACTGATCGCCGCACGCCTGGCCGCGCGCACCGCCCGTGACTGGACGGAGTCCGACCGGATTCGCGATCAGCTCGCAGCGGACGGCGTGTTACTCGAGGACGGGCCGAAGGGCACGACCTGGCGACGCAAATGAGCGGGCGGTTAA
>DATIEU010000524.1:0-2634 GCA_035455565.1 Steroidobacteraceae bacterium
TCGCGCCATGTGTGCGCGTTTCGTCTCTCGCATCATGGCCGCAGTGGAGCGTGCCGTACAAGTCCGCTGGGACGACCCGTTCGAATTGCTCTACAACGCAGCGCCGAGCATGCAGCTCTCGGTGGTGACGGCGGGCGAGGAAGCCCCCGAAGTGCGCGCCATGAAGTGGGGCTTCATTCCCGGCTGGTGGACGCAGGCGCGCCCGCCCAAGCTCACGATCAACACCCGCAGCGAGGACGCGCCCGACAAGTCGATGTGGCGGGCGGCCTTTCGCGGGACCCGTTGCCTGGTCCCGGCGATCGGTTGGTATGAGTGGAGCACGGAATCGCACGTAAATACGCAGACCGGCGAGATTCACGAGGTGCGCCAGCCGCACTTCATCCACCTTGACGGCCTGCAGCCGCTCGCGCTCGCGGGCCTGTGGTCGAGCTGGGTGCCGGAGCGAGGTGCGGAGCCACTGCTGACTTTTTCGATCCTGACCAAAGAGCCGACCCCGGCGCTGGCAATCCTCCACGATCGGATGCCGGTAGTGCTGCCGAAGAGTGCCTATACCGACTGGCTCGATCCGGCCAACGATGACGTGGCGGCGCTCAGCCGCCTGATCGAGACGCAATCGGTGACCGAACTGCACCACTACCCGGTGAGCCTCTACGTCAACAACCCGAAGAACGAAGGTCCGAAGTGCATCGAGCCGCTCAGTGCACCGGAACCCGCAGGCCCGGCGCCGCTGTCGCTGCCCTTTGACCGCGACAAGTCCGGCTAGCGGAAATCGCGCGAGCGGGTGGTGAGCGTGCCGAGCCAGCGGCTGAGGTCGCCGAGTTGTGCCGCAATCACGTGCATCACCTCGCCCTGGCGCTGCAATTCCCCGTGCACTTCGAGCAAGCGCGCATCGAGGAAATACCGCCGCTGCGCCTCGGCCACGGCCGGCCAGACGATGAGATTGCTGTGACCGGTCTCGTCCTCGATCGTGACGAAGATGACGCCGCTGGCGCTCGACGGCCGTTGCCGCGTGATGACGAGGCCCGCAGTGCGCACGGGCGTGCCATGCGGGAGCGCCTTGAGCTCGCGGGCCGTCAGCAGGTCGCGCTCGCGCAGCCGTTCGCGCAGCAAGGCGAGCGGGTGGCGGCCGAGGGTCAGCGAGAGACTGCGGTAATCGGCCGCGACGTTCTGGCCCTCGGTGGGTGCGGGCAACAGCGGAATGCCCTCCACCACTTCGATCTGTGGAAAAACTGGTAGCGGCGCCTCGACCCCCAGCACTTCCCAGGCCGCACGATGCCGGTTGCCGGTAAGTCGCACGCAGGCGCCGGCATCCGCGAGCGCGTGCAGATCGCGCTTGTCGAGCTCGGCACGACGGGCGAGATCCTGCACGCTTTCGAAGGGGCTGTGTGAACGCGCCGCGACGACGCGTTTCGCACCGGCTTCCGAAAGGCCTTTGACGAGTCGCAAGCCGAGGCGCAACGCGGGCTCGCCATCGGTGCGCCGCTCGAGCGTGCAGTCGCGCTCGCTCATGAGCACATCCACGGGCCGCACCTCGACGCCGTGATCGCGGGCATCGCGAACGAGCTGCGCCGGTGCATAGAACCCCATCGGCTGGCTGTTGAGCAGCGCGCACGTGAAGATCGCGGGCTCGTGCCGCTTGACCCAGGCGGAGGCATAAGCCAGCAGCGCGAAACTACTCGCGTGCGACTCGGGGAAGCCGTACTCACCGAAGCCCTGGATCTGCCGGAAGATACGTTTTGCGAACTCCTCGCTGTAGCCGCGTGCACTCATGCCCGACATGAGGCGTTCCTCGAACTGCTCGAGTCCGCCACGGCGCTTCCACGCCGCCATCGAGCGCCGCAGTGCATCCGCCTCGCCCGGCGTGAAGCCGGCCGCGACCATGGCAAGCTGCATCACTTGTTCCTGGAAGATCGGCACGCCGAGCGTGCGCTTGAGCACGCGCTCCACTTCGGCACTCGGGTAGTCCACGGGCTCCTCGCCATTCCGGCGCCGCAGATAGGGATGCACCATGTCGCCCTGGATCGGCCCGGGACGCACGATCGCGACCTCGATCACCAGGTCGTAGAAATTCCCGGGCTTGAGGCGCGGCAACATGGCCATCTGCGCGCGCGATTCGATCTGGAACACGCCCACCGTGTCGGCGTGCTGGATCATCTCGTACACAGCCGGGTCGTCCTGGGGAAGCGTCGCGAGCGTGAGCTCGCGGCCGCGGAAGTCGCGCACGTAATCGAATGAGAGACGCAGCGCCGTGAGCATGCCGAGCGCCAGCACGTCCACCTTGAGAAGCCCGAGCGCATCGAGGTCGTCCTTGTCCCACTGGATCACCGTGCGCTCGGGCATGGCGGCGTTCTCGATCGGCACCAGTTCCTCGAGCGGCCCACGCGAGATCACGAAGCCACCGACGTGCTGCGACAGGTGTCGCGGAAAGCCGAGCAGCTCGCGCACGCGCTCGAGCAGGCGCGTGAGCAGCGGGTTGGCGGGATCGAAGCCCGCCTCGCGAATGCGCTCGTCCGCGATACGGTGGCCGTCCCACCAGTGCATGGTGCGCGCGAGACGCTCCACCTGCAGGAGATCGAGCCCGAGCGCCTTGCCCGCATCGCGCAAGGCGCTGCGTGGCTGGTAGGTGATGAGGGT
>DATIEU010000525.1:0-2084 GCA_035455565.1 Steroidobacteraceae bacterium
GGGAAGCCGAGCGCTCCGCAAAAGTCGCGCTTGGACAGGCCGCGCTCAGTCCGCGGACAACATTCAGCCGGCTACTGGCGTACGGGACCATTGCCCCTACCATTGTCGAGCAGGCTCGCCGGAGGAAAGCGGATCTCATTCTGATCGGTTCGAGAGGACTGAGTGATATCAAGGGCTTCTTACTGGGCAGCACATCGCGGCGCGTCGCCTCGATGGCCGGCTGCTCGCTCCTCGTCGTGAAGGAACGCCTCTCGACGCTCCGTCGGGTAACGCTCGCAGTTGACGACTCCAGACCGTCGCGCGTGGCCGCACAGTTTCTCCGCTCGCACATTCTTCCCGAGTCGGCGACAGTGACCATCCTGTCGTCGGCGGAAAGCCCCGTGTCAGACCTGGCTGCTCGCTATCTCTCGGCTTCGCAGATATCCGCCCTTATGCAACCGGTCATCGAGCGAAACACCCGGCTCGTCAACACCCTCCGCGACGAGTTCATTGCCGAAGGCCGGACCGCAATCATAAAAGTACACGTGAATCACGTGATCGACACGATCGTCAAGGACGTCGAAGCAGATCACGCTGACTTGCTGGTCGTCGGCTCACGCGGATTAACGAAAAGCGAGCGATTTCATCTTGGAAGCGTTTCTGAAAGTCTGTTGCGACATGCGCCTTGCTCGGTCCTGATCGTGCGGGGTGCGCGTGCCTGACTTCAGGTACCACGACATCAACCGGCTCTCGACGGGAGACGTGCTGAAGCGTCTCGAAACAGCCGAGAGCGGTCTGACGACGGACGAAGCCATACGCCGGTTCATCGAGTTCGGTCCCAATGTCCTGGCCGAAGCCGACCGGTATTCCGTGCTGCGCGGTCTCAGCCGTCATTTCACCCACTTCCTCGCCATCCTGCTCTGGATCGCCGCCGGCCTCGCTTTTACAGCCGAAGTCATGAAGCCGGGGGAGGGGATGGCGACGTTAGGCTGGGCCATCCTCGGCGTCATTGTCATCAACGCCGTGTTTGCGTTCCTGCAGGAATACAAGGCGGAACGGGCTGTCCAGGCACTCCGCCGTTTATTGCCCGATAAGGCGTGGGTGACCCGCAACGGGCAATCGATCGGAGTCCCGAGAAGCGAGTTGGTGCCCGGCGATGTGCTGCTGTTGGAAGAGGGAGAACGGGTGCCGGCCGACGCGCGGCTCATCGAGGCCATCGGGATTCGCGTTGACACCGCCGCGCTCACCGGAGAATCGAAACCGAAACGACGCACAGCCGAACCGGTGGAGGACGGACACTGGCTCGATCTCCAGAACCTGGTCTTTGCAGGGACCACGCTCCTCTCCGGACACGGTCGCGCCGTCGTGTTCGCCTCAGGCATGCACACGGAGTTCGGGAAGATTGCGAATCTCACCACCACCGTTGAAAGCAATCTCAGTCCGCTTCAAAAAGAAATTGTCAAGGTCACTCGCGTCGTCGCTGCAATATCACTGGCAATGGGGGCAACGTTCTTTGCCATCGGACTGTTGACGGGATTGAGCTTTTGGACCAGCGCCATCTTCGGTATCGGCATTATCGTGGCCAACGTCCCGGAGGGCCTGCTGCCGACCGTGACTCTCTCCCTGGCGATGGCCAGCCAACGCATGGCCAAACGTCACGCGCTGATCAAACACCTGCCCTCCGTAGAAGCTCTCGGCTGCACGACGGTCATCTGCACCGACAAGACCGGAACGCTGACGGAAAACCGGATGAAAGTGGACAGGTTTTACGTGGACGGGCTCGTGGTCGAATCACGCGAGGGTTGCTTTTTCACCCTGGGCCGCATCGTCACCACCGCAGACGCCGAGCAGTGGCAAGAGTTTTTTAACGTCCTGCTGCATTGCCACAATGCCAGGCGCGTCCGACAGCCGGACGGCCGCTTCGTCATGACGGGAGATCCGACCGAGGTGGCGCTGCTGCAGTTCGCCGTCGAGCATGGTCTGGCTCATCAGCCTCCCTTGCGTCGCATGGGAGAACTCCCTTTCGATGCCGACCGCAAACGGATGAGCACCCTGCACTGGTCCGAAGGCCGAGTCATCGCATTGACGAAAGGGGCGCCGGAGTC
>DATIEU010000526.1:0-17753 GCA_035455565.1 Steroidobacteraceae bacterium
TACTCTCTGATGGCGGAAGTGCGCGCCGAGGCGCCGAGACTGATTCGCTCGCAGGAAGTGGTGATACCGGTGGACCAGCCCATTCTCCAAGGGCAATACGATGCACTGTCGAAGATGTCATCGGTCGATGTCACCTATAACAAGCTTGGATTGCTGTACCGGTTAGAGGGGCCAACGGGTATCGTGTTTTCTGACGCCTTCCGCCGACTTCAATTGGGAGAGGCAGCGCCCGAGGCCTTGGAGAAGCTGGGCACTATTCTGCTCGCGACCGGTACCGAGACGTTTGTAGTCCGCAGAAATGACGTACCGGAGCCATATCGCCGGATCGTGCTGGAACAGTCGATTCGCGGAATTCCGGTGCTCGGTGGACTGTCGGATATCGACGTTGATGAGAGAAGCGGAATGTTGCGGGATTTGCATTCCCGATTCATTCCCGATCGGGGCCTGCCCACCGGCCCCAAACTCACTAGCCAAGAGGCCTATGAACGGACGGTGGAGTACCTCGAGGGAGCGGGATGGGCAGAACCCAAGTCGGTTCAACTCCAGGGTGACCCGACGCTCGCCTACCTTGCTGGAATTCACGAACTCCAGAGACCAAGACTAATTTGGGTCGTTATCGTGGAGTACCTCAAACCGATCGAAGGTTCCGACGAGCGCTACGCATGGATTGACGCCATCGACGGAAGCTGCCAAGGGCTCAGCCCGGTGGGCGCTGCGGCACTGCCTGCAACAGTTCGGACGGCAAACGGGACATCACGGCGCCCTTGAACCTCACATTAACTATCTGTCAATCCGGCGCCGGCGATCGCAACTCGCGCGCCATGATTGGCGCCCGCCTGTTGGGCGAGGCACTGGCGGCGCGAGTCGGCGCGACACCGACCATCATTGGGCAGGTAACAGCGCCGGTGGGTGGGACCTGGCAGGAAGAACTCGCCGCTGCGCGCCCGCGATTGCGTGCGCTGGTGGATTCGCTCGAGGGGGCATTCAGTGCCAGGCGGACGTCCATCACCACGCTCAGCCGCTGTGCGGTGGCGTTGGCGACGCTGCCCATTGTCGCGAAGCATCGACCCGACACGTGCATCGTATGGTTCGACGCGCACGGCGACATCAACACGCCGGACACCACGCTGACCGGCTACCTCGGCGGCATGGTGCTCACCGGTGCTGCGGGCCATTGGGATAGCGGTCTCGGAGGAGACCTCGATCTGAAGGACGTCGTGCTCGTCGGTGCGCGCGATCTCGATCCTGCCGAGAGAGCCTTGGTCGACGCTGGTGCACCAACGCTCGTGACCGCAGGACCGGACCTGGCGCAGCGCCTGCACTCCGCGATCGCGGATCGTGCGATCTATGTGCACATCGACTGCGATGTGCTCGAGCCAGGCCTGGTGCCAACCGAGTACCGCGTGCGCGGTGGTCTCACGTTCGATGACCTGCGCGAATCGTGCCACGTCCTCGCTCACAACGAGGTGGTTGGCCTCGAGGTTGCCGAGTTGGAGGCCACGCCGGGCGATGCCGCTGCGGCGAGCTCGATTGCCGGCCTCGTGGATGCCCTGGAGCCGCTCATCACTCGGATGGCCCGTAGCTGAACGTTTCGTTTCGCACCCACGGCACACTGTGAAAGTGATCAGTGTGTCCATCCGGACACGCCCGATCGCGTGCAAATCCTGCGCCCGAAAGCGGGGAAAATCAGCCGGAACCCCTGCGCCGCGGCGCGGTCGTCCCAAGAGTCGTTGCCCGCTTCGTCCCGCCGAAGCGCTTCCCAACGGCGTGGAGTATGAAATGCAATGTGGAGTGTTAATGAAAACGTTCGTCGAATGCGTGTCACCGCAGGATTCAGTGGAGACCGCCGCCCAGGTGATGCGTGCCCGAAACATCGGCTTCCTGCCGGTGTGTGACGAGAAGACCGACCGCGTGGTCGGCACGGTGACTGATCGCGACATCGCGATCCGGGTGGTTGCGGATCACAAGCCCGCGAGCACGCGGGTGGCGGCGATCATGACGCCGGACGCGGTCGCCTGTCGCCCCGAGGACGACATCACCACCGCTGAGGAGCTGATGGCGGAGAACCTGGTATCGCGCATCATGTGCATCGATGACAATGGCATGCTGGTCGGCGTGATCAGCTTGTCCGACCTCGCACAGTTGGATGGCGAGAATGCGGCGAAGACGCTGGAGCAGGTGAGTGGGCGTGAGGCAGGCGTGTATACCGCACTGCCGGTTACGCTACCGACGACGTAACAGTAGTTGATTGCCGGTGGCGCGCGTCCCGACGGGGCGTGCGCCACGGCTGACGAGAGGAAGAAGAATATGAAAGTGACCGTGTGCCAGTTTCACGACGATCCCAAGGCCTTCGAGATCGACTGGCAGATGCTCGTGGCCCATGTGCGTATCGAGCGCAGCGATTTCGTCCTGTTGCCGGAGATGCCGTTCTACCCCTGGTTCGCCACCTCCCGCACCTTCAATGCCGCCGTGTGGCATGCCGCGGTCGCGGCGCACGAGGAATGGGAACAGCGGCTGCATGACCTGGCGCCCGCAGTCGTGGCCGCGACCCGCCCTGTCGATTTCGGCAACGAGCGCTACAACGAGGGATTCGTCTGGGATGAAGAGGACGGCGTTCGCGGTGCGCACGCCAAGGCCTACCTGCCGAACGAGGAGGGCGTCTGGGAAGCTTCCTGGTACAACCACGCTACGCCAGACTTCACGCCGCTTGAGGTGAAGGGGATCAACGTCGGCTTCCTCATCTGCACTGAGCTTTGGTGCATGGATCAGGCGCGTTTGTACGGACTGGAAGGCACGCAGCTCGTGCTCACGCCGCGTCTGACGTCGGCAGCGACGCTCGACAAGTGGTTGGCCGCGGGTCGTGTTGCGGCGGTGCTGGCCGGCGCCTTCGGGCTCTCCTCGAATCGGTTTGCCGAATCGGGTCTCTATGGGGGCCAGGGCTGGATCATCGATCCAGACGGCAAGGTGCTTGCTCTCACCAGCGCGGCCGAGCCGGCTGTCTCCGCGACTATTGATCTCGAGGCGGTCGAGAGTGCCCGCAAGACTTATCCGCGCTACGCGCTTGCCACGCCCGGTACGCCCGTACTTGCCTGAACCGGTACGCGCTGCGGGCTCATGCGTGCGCGCTGAGTAGAATGTCATCTCGCTGGCCGACGAGACGTCGGCATCCGGGTAACTCTAGGCTCGAAACCGCCGGCACCGAAGGGTTGCCAAACGGAGGGTGACTCATTACCTTGCCGCGAGCCTCGACAGGAACCCCTCGTGAATCAGTCGGATCCAACCTTGCGCGTGGAGCACGTGGGCACGCCCATGGCTGTACGCGTCTTGCGGAGCTGAGCTCGGTGTCATTCATCAAGGCGGACAGGGCACGCATTTTCTACCGGTGGGACGGTGCCGAGGGGCTGCCGGCGCTGGTGCTGTCGAATTCCCTGGGCACCACGCACGCGATGTGGGATGCACAGATCGCTACGCTGGCCGAGCATTTCCGCATCCTGCGCTATGACAGCCGTGGTCACGGCCAGTCGGATGTCTCGCCGGGCCCGTATGACATTGCGCTCCTGGCGCGGGACGTGCTCGCACTGCTCGATGCCCTCGAACTCGAGCGCGTCAGGTTCTGCGGCCTTTCGATCGGCGGCATGGTCGGCATCTGGTTGGGTGCGAATGCGCCGACCCGCGTCGAGCAGCTCGTGTTGAGTAACACGTCCGCCTACATCGGCTCGCCAGAGCTGTGGAACTCGCGCATCGAGACCGTTCGCAAGAGCGGCATGCAGGCGCTCGCGGACACCGTGATCGAGCGCTGGCTGACGCCGCGCTTTCGGGAGTCGAGCGCGGAAACGGTGCGGCGCATTCGCGACATGTTGCTCACGACGCCGCCGGAAGGGTACGCGGCGTGCGCAGCCGCCGTGCGCGACATGGACCAGCGCGACCTGCTGACGAAGGTCATTGCGCCGACCCTGGTCATCTGCGGCAAGCACGACCCCGCAACACCGTCCGAGCATGGCCGCTTCATTGCCGAGCGCATCAAGGGCGCGCGGCTCACCGAGCTCGATGCCTCGCACCTGTCCAATGTCGAGGCGGCGCCGGCCTACAACCGGACGCTGCTCGAGTTCCTGGCGAATACCAACTAATCACCGGCCGTCGCGCCCAGGGGAATCTCGCATGCAGTCTTCAGGCTTCTACGGGTGGAAGCTCCTCGCGGTACTGTGGATCGTCACGTTCATCAACCTGGGCTTTCCCGCGTACGGGCAAACCGTCATCAACAGCCTGATGGCGCTCGACCTGCACTTCGATCGGGCGACCCTGGGGTTGCTGTTCTCCGCGTATATCGGCATGACCGGCGTCGGCGGACCGGTCTCGGCGATGCTCGTGAACCGCATCGGCGTGCGCCGCACGCTCATGGTCGGCAGCGGCCTGATTATTCTGGGCTCGACACTAATGGCGACGGTGGTTTCCAACCCGTACGTCGCCGCCGCGGCGCTCGGCTTGCTGATCGGCTCCGGCGTCTCGATCGGCGGCGCGCTGACGTCCCAGGCTGGTGTGGCGCGCTGGTTCTTGCGGCGGCGTGCGCTCGCGCTCTCGATCCTGTACTCGGCAGGAGCACTGGGCGGCTTCGTGGTCTCACCGTTGATGCTCGAAGTGATCAATGCCGCCGATGGCAACTGGCGTACCGCCTGGTGGGTGATGGCGGCGCTCAGTGCGGTTGCCGCCGTGCTGGCTTTGCTCTTCGTTTGCGAGCAACCGGCCGATCTCGGCCAGGTGCCCGACGGCGTGTCGGATAAAGGCAACGAGCGCGCGCGACCCGTCGCCTCGTTCATCACCACTGAACCCTGGACCCTGCGCGAGGCGCTGGCCTCGCCCGTGTACTGGTTCATGGTGACCTCGCTGATCGGAGGGAGCTGCGGCTACACGCTGTATCTCGCGCAAGGCTTCGTGCACCTGACGGATCTCGGCCACTCGCGTGAGGTCGGTGCCTGGTCGGTGAGCATCCTGGCCGGCATGGGGATTCTCGCCAAGGTCGTCCTGGCGCTGCTCGGCGACCGGATCGATCCACGCTATCTGTGGGCGGGATTCACGGCTTTCTTTGCGCTCGGGCTCTACCTCGTTATCGATGCGCGCAGCGACACCCAGGTGTTTGCTTTCGCGGCTTCACTCGGACTCGGTTTCGGCGGCGGTGTCGTCTGCCTGATGGCGGTGTTGAGCAACTACTACGGCATCAAGGTATTCCCGTCTCTGGCGGGCATCGCTGTAGCCGTCAACACCTTGAGCAGCGTCGCAGCTCCGTACGTCGCGGGCCGGCTGTATGACATTGGTTATGGCTACCGCGGCAGCTTCCTGACTTTCTCCGTCTGGTGCCTGGCTGGCGCCATCGTGCTCTTCGCGTTGCGTCCGCCGACGCGGCGCGTCCCGCAGCTGGTGACAGCGGAAGTCCGATGAGCCGGGCCGTCAAGGAAAGCGAGTTGCTGTGGACGCCGAGTCCGCAGCGCATTGCGGAGGCGGAGCTGACGGCCTTCACCCGCTGGCTCGAGCGCGAGCGAAAGCTCAAGTTTGGAAGCTATGAGGAGTTGTGGCGCTGGTCGGTGAGCGATCTCACCGGATTCTGGGGCGCCATCTGGGATTACTTCGAGATCGAGGCCTCGGCGCCGTATCGCACGGTGCTCGGCAAGCGCACGATGCCGGGGGCGGAGTGGTTTCCGGGCGCGAAGTTGAACTATGCGCAACACGCGCTGCGCAACGAGGCGCCTGGAAAGGAAGCGCTGCTCTATCTCAACGAACGCTCGCCGCTGCGCGAGCTGTCGTGGACGGAGCTCGCCGCGAAGGTGCGCGTGTTCGCGACGCGGCTGCGCGAGCTGGGCGTGAAGCCGGGTGACCGCGTCGCCGCGTGCCTGCCCAACATTCCGGAAGCGGTGATCGCGGTTCTCGGGACCACCAGCATCGGCGCCATCTGGTCGAGTTGCGGGCCGGATTTCGGCACGCGCGGCGTGCTCGATCGCTTCTCGCAGCTCGGGCCCAAAGTGTTGTTGTGCGTCGACGGGTACCAATACGGCGGCAAGCCCTTCAGCCGCAAGGCTGAGATGCGCGACATCATCGGCCAGCTGCCCTCGCTCGAGCACGTGATCTATCTGCCGTACCTCGATCCGACGGATCGCGCAGCGATTTCGAAGAACACGATCCTCTTCGACCAGATGCTCGCGCGCTCGCCGATTCCGGCCAGCGAGTTCTCCTTTGAACAGGTGCCGTTCAGTCACCCGCTCTGGATCCTGTTCTCCTCGGGCACCACGGGTCTGCCGAAGCCGATCATCCACAGCCACGGCGGCATCCTGCTCGAGCAGCTCAAGCTCTTTCACTTCCACGCCGACATGCATGCGCGCGAGCGCATGTTCTTCTTCACCACCACCGGCTGGATGATG
Source organism: Steroidobacteraceae bacterium (assembly GCA_035455565.1). Taxonomy (GTDB): domain Bacteria; phylum Pseudomonadota; class Gammaproteobacteria; order Steroidobacterales; family Steroidobacteraceae; genus DATBVX01. The sequence continues at coordinate 6,408 of DATIEU010000526.1, forward strand.
TGGAACTTCCTGGTGAGCGCGTTGCTCTCCGACGTCGTGCCGGTGCTGTACGACGGCAACCCGGCGTATCCGCAACCCGACGTGCTGTGGAAAATGGTGGAGGATTCGGGGACGAGTCTCTTCGGCGCGAGCCCGACCTACGTGGCGATCCTGCAGAAGGCGGGCATCGTGCCCAGGGAGCGCTTCGACCTGTCGAAACTGAAGACCATCATGCTGGCAGGTTCGCCGGTGACGCCCGAATGCCAGGCCTGGTTCTTCGATGCGGTGAAGGAAGACCTCTGGGCTCATTCGGGGAGCGGCGGCACCGACGTGTGCGCCGGTGTCGTGGGCGGCGTCGCCACATTGCCCATCTACGCGGGCGAGATCCAGGCCCGTTCGCTCGGCTGCTCGGTATATGCCTTCAACGAGCGCGGCGAGAAAGTCGTCAACGAAGTGGGCGAGCTCGTGATCACCGAGCCCATGCCCTCGATGCCGGTCGGCTTCTGGAACGACCCCGACGGTTCGCGCTATCGCAGCTCCTATTTCGAGGACTACCCCGGCGTCTGGCGGCACGGCGACTTCTTCCGCATCAACGAGCGCGGCGGTTGCTTCGTGCTCGGCCGCTCGGATGCAACGCTCAACCGGCACGGCGTGCGCATCGGCACGGCGGAGATCTACCGCTCGCTCGGCTCGCTCGCCGAGGTGGATGACTCGCTCATCGTCAACCTCGACCTGCCCGGCGGCAAGTTCTTCATGCCCTTGTTCGTCAAGCTGCGCGAGGGCGTAGCGCTCGACGACGCGATCGCGGAGAAGATCCGCGCGAAACTGCGCAAGGAGTATTCGCCGCGGCACGTGCCCGACAAGATCTACCCGGTCGAGGCGATTCCCTACACGCTGTCGGGCAAGAAGATGGAAGTGCCGGTGCGGCGCATCCTCATGGGCCTGGCGCCCGAGAAGGCCGCCAACCGCGATGCCACGGTGAACCCGCAGGCACTGGATTATTTCGTCAACTACGCGCGCACCCAGCGCGACTATCAGCTCTAGGCGGGAGACGACGATGGAAGAGGTACAGCTACTGATCGGCGATCGCGATGCGCCCGCGGCAAAGTCCGCGACCTTCGAACGCAGGAATCCGCTTTCGGGCGAAGTGGCGACGCGTGCCGCGGCTGCTTCAGTCGAGGATGCACGTGCAGCGGCGGACGCCGCGGCGCAGGCGTTTCCGAAATGGGCGGCACTCGGACCCAACGAGCGCCGCAAACGCCTGCTGAAGGCGGCTGACCTGCTCGAAGGGCGCGCGCAGCAGTTCGCGACGCTGGGCCTCGCGGAGATGGGCGCAACCCTCGGCTGGGGGCATTTCAATGTGCACTTCGCGGCCAACATCCTGCGCGAAGCGGCCGCGATGACCACGCAGGTCACGGGCGAAGTCGTGCCGACCGACGTACCCGGCAATCTTGCGATGGCGGTCCGGCAGCCGGTGGGCGTCGTGCTCGGCATCGCGCCATGGAATGCCGCCATCATCCTGGGCGTACGCGCGATCGCGATGCCGCTCGCGTGCGGCAACACCGTGATCCTCAAGGCGTCCGAAGTCTGTCCGGCTTCGCATCGGCTCATCGGCACGGTGATGAAGGAGGCGGGCATGGGGGAGGGCGTGGTGAACGTCATCACCCACGATCCGAAGGACGCGGAAGCCGTGGCCGAGGCGCTCATTTCTCATCCGGCCGTGCGCCGTGTGAATTTCACGGGCTCGACGCGCGTCGGGCGGATCCTGGCGCAGATCGCGGCGAAGTATCTGAAGCCCATCCTGCTGGAGCTCGGTGGCAAGGCGCCGCTCGTGGTGCTCGACGACGCCGATGTCGATGCCGCCGTGAACGCGACCGTGTTCGGCGCTTACGCCAATTCAGGCCAGATCTGCATGTCGACGGAGCGGGTCATCGTGGACGAGAAGGTCGCAGATGAGTTCGCGCAAAAGCTCGCCAAGCGCGTCGCTTCGCTCCCGTCGGGCGATCCCCGGAAGGGCGAGGTCGTGATCGGCTCGGTGGTCGGCAAGCCAACCGTCGAGCGCGTGCAACGCCTGGTGCAGGAGGCGGTCGCGAAGGGCGCCAAGGTACTCACTGGCGGCGAAAGCGACGGCACGGTCATGAAGGGTATTGTCGTAGATCGCGTGACGCCAGCGATGCAGCTCTTTCGCGAGGAGTCCTTCGGCCCGCAGGTATCGATCACGCGCGTCAAGTCGGTGGATGAGGCGGTCACGCTCGCCAACGATACGGAATACGGCCTGTCAGCTGCGGTGTTCGGCCGCAACCTCGCGCGTGCACTCGATGTCGCCAGGCGCATCGATTCCGGCATTTGCCACGTGAACGGCCCGACCGTGCACGACGAAGCGCAGATGCCATTCGGCGGCGTGAAAGGCTCGGGCTACGGGCGCTTCGGCGGCAAGGCCGCGATCGATGAGTTCACGGAGCTGCGCTGGATCACCGTGCAGACGGGCGAACGGCACTACCCGTTCTGAACCATCGCGAGACGATCGGCGGACAGGCGCTCGAGCATCCAGCCCGGATATTCGGGCGCCAGCGCCGACACCTTGTCGAGCGCAACGAGTTCCTCGGCCGTCAGCTTGAGTTCGGTCGCCGCGAGGTTATCGAGCAATTGCTCACGGGTCCGGACGCCGATGATGATCGAGGTGACGTGGGGCTGGTGCAGGAGCCAGGCGAGTGCCACGCGCGCGACGGATACTTCGCGACGCTCGGCAATCGGACGCATGGCATCGACGATCGTGAACAGGCGCTCCTTGTCGACGGGCGGAAAATCGAAGGTGGTGCGCCGTGCGCCTTCCGGGCCCGCCTGGCCGCGCTTGAACTTGCCCGATAGCAAACCGCCCGCGAGCGGGCTCCACGGCAGGATCGCGAGGCGCTGGTCGTTCGACAGTGGCACGATCTCGCGCTCGAGGTCGCGCCCGGCAATGGAGTAGTAGGCCTGCACGCTTTCGAAACGTGCCCAGCCGCGCCGCTCCGAAATCCCCAATGCCTTGGCGATCTCCCACGCCGCCAGATTGCACAAGCCGACATAGCGCACCTTGCCGGCGCGCACACAGTCGTTGAGTGCGTCGAGCGTTTCCTCGAGCGGCGTGAGCGGATCGCGGCCGTGAATCTGATAGAGATCGATGTGCTCGAGCTGCAGACGCTTCAGGCTGGCATCGACGGCGCTCAGGATGTGCGCGCGTGACAGGCCGACCTCGTTCGGTCCCGGGCCCATACGCCCGAGCACCTTGGTGGCGAGCACGAACTGGTCGCGCGGCACCCCCAGCGTGCGCAACGCGACTCCGGTCATGATCTCTGAGCGTCCCTCGGAATAGACGTTGGCGGTATCGAGCAAATTGACGCCGCGCTCGAGCGCCGTCTTGACCACGTCGTTGACCGCGGCTTGCTCCATGCGGCCGACCGCGGCCCAGCGGCCCTCGCCGGCGCTGAAAGTCATCGTACCGAGGCACACCTCGGACACCACCAAGCCGGTGTTGCCCAGCTTCCTCATGCGCATGGCGAACTCCTCTCGGGCACAAATCGGGGGGTCATTGTAGGACATGTCGTCATCTCTGCCGCCCCACGGGAAATCCTGTGCAGATCTCAGGAAATCATCAGCGAGTCATCAGGATTCCCAAGGTCACGCTTGCCTAGCGTGGTGCCCGTGTTCAATCGGGAGGACGACACCATGGCAAGGCAACACAATTCTGGGCGGCGGGCGCACGACGCAGCGGCCGCCTGCAGCGCTCTCCTGCTGCTCGCCGGCTGCGGCGGTGGCGGTGAGGGCGACGTCGACGAATCGGATGGTCCATTTTTTCCTCTGCCGGAGACTGGGTTCCCCCGGCCGGTGCGGGTGAGCGAGGAGCTTTCGTTCACCGCCATCACGACCAGTCACCACCACAGCTGCGGACTCCAGCCGGACGGGCAGGCCTGGTGCTGGGGCTCGAACGAGCGCGGGCAGCTCGGCAGCAGCGCGCCGATGCAGCGTTGCGCAGGCGACAACTTCCCTTGCAGCGGAACCCCGCTGCCCGTGGATGGCGACCCGAGATTCACGCGTATCGCGGCCTCCATCATGCACACCTGTGCCTTGGACGTGGGCGGACAGGCCTGGTGCTGGGGTGCCGGCGAGGGTGGACAACTCGGTGACGGCAGACGGGAGAACAGCCCCGACCCGGTCGCAGTCGCCGGGGGCCTGCAGTTCGCGACGATTGCAGGCTCGGTCAGCGGCACTGTCACCTGCGCACTCACCGCAGCCGGCAAGGCGTGGTGCTGGGGGCCGGACATCGACGGCCTGCTGGGCAACGGCACGCGTGATGGCTCCGATGTCCCCGTGCCCGTGCTGAGCAGCGACGCTTTCATCTCGATCAGCGTCGGTCAGCGGCATGCCTGCGGCGTCACCACCGCCGGCGATGCCTACTGCTGGGGCCTCAACTGGTTCGGGAACCTCGGCGTCGGTTCGGCGGGCGGCGACGGCGGCCTGGGGCGCAGCACCGTCCCGCTCCCGGTGATCGGCGGCGTGAAGTTCGCTCGCATCGCAGCCGGCGGCGAGCACACCTGCGCGCTGGCCGAGGACGGCAAAGCCTGGTGCTGGGGGCTCGGCCATCTGACGGGCGCGAGCGGCGCGGCCTCGTACGTGTCGTCGCCCGTGTCAGTGGTGGGAAACCGCAGCTACACGGCGATCTCGGCGGGCTTTGCGCATACCTGTGCGCTCACCGCCGGCGGCCAGATCGACTGCTGGGGCGAGAACTTCGACGGCAAGCTCGGTAACGGCGCCTTTGCCGATAGCGAGACGCCGGTGCGCGTCGATTCGGCGGAAACCTTCGTCGACGTGGCGGCGGGAGGCGCGCACAGCTGCGCGGTGAGCGCGGCCCAGGTCGCGTGGTGCTGGGGCGGGAATGCGTGGGGTGGCGTCGGCCGTGTCCCGACCGATCCGTGAACGGGAGGAGACAACTATGAAACTCAGTCAATCGAAGATGTTCGGCACGCTACTCGTCGCAGCCATTCTGGTGTGGACGAGCGGCTGCACCTCAATGCAGACCGTGCCGATGCCCGGCAAACAGGTACCGGCAGTCGCGGTTGGCGAAAAGGTCTCAGTGACCACGGTCGACGGCCAGAAGCTCGCGTTCAAGGTAACCGCAATAGAGCCAGACGCGCTGGTCGGGAACGGCATTCGAGTGCGCTATCAGGACATCGCGAAACTGGAAGTGCGCCGGCACGATCGGAACGAGACGGGGACCGTCGTCGCCGTGGTTGGCGGGGCATTGGTGGTTGCCATCGGATACGCGCTGTCACACATGCCGCCGCCGATGATGGGGCCCTAGGTGGTGGCGCGCAGCCGTTCGATGAGTGCATCGAGGCCGCGCTCGCGAATCTCGGCGCCGAAGTCCGTGCGATACGTGCGCACGTACGAGACGCCCTCCGCGATGACATCGACGACCCTCCAGCCGGCAGGCGTCGGGCGCATGTAGTAGTCCACGTGGTGCCGGCTGCCGTCGCTGAGCTTCATTATCGTCTGCACATGCACGGGTGATTCACCGGGCGGTTCGTCGAGTGGCAGCACGGTGACGGTGTCGAAGCGGAACTCGAGCAGCGCGTGCGCGTAGGAGACGAGGAGGAAATGGTAGAACGCCGCCACGAAGCGCTCGCGCTGCGCGGGCGAAGCGGTGTTCCAGTGCTCGCGCAGGATCAGGCGGCAGGCGGACTGCAGGTCGAACTGCGGGCGCAGCAACTCGTCGATGAGCGCATGCAATTTGGCATGGTCGTGCTCGAGCTCGTCGTGTCGCTTGGCGACCACCGCGGCGACGGTCGCGGCGGTCGTCGCGATGACCTGGTCGGGTGCGAGCTCGTCCGCCGCAGCCGGATCGAGCAGCGCGAGTCCGATCACGAGCGCTGACGTCAGGCTCCGGGCGCCGCTCGCCAGGTGCTCAGTGGCACTCAATCCGGTTTCCCCGGCGGGCACAGACGTCCGGCCAACCGTAGCGGTCCCAGTAACGATCGAGCCCGATCCTCGTGATCAGCTCGCCGAAGCGCGCATGGCGCCGCAGCGGCGCGGTCTCGCGCGCGAACAGGAACTCCACCTGGAAGTCGGTGGGCTCCTCTACGAGACGCATCGCCGCGTCCATGGCGCGGTCCGCCTCGCCGAGGTAGAGCCACACGCCGTACTGATACTTGAGTGAGATCGAGTGCTGCTCGGTCGCGTGCGCGAGCGCGGCGACCGCGGCCGGACGCAATGTCGGGTCCTCGAGGGCCGCGAGGAACGGATCGATCCACTCCTTCGCCCGGGCGAAGAGCTTCTGCAGGCCGATCAGGATCTCGCGTGCGCGCTGGTATTGTTTTTGCCGCAACAGCAGCACCAGGTAGGCCTCCGGGTTGGCCGTGGGCCCCATGCCGAGCTCGTCAGCGAGCTCGAACTGAATGCGCGCGCGCTCGTCCTCGTTGACCCACAGGTAAGCGACAGCGAGACGGTCGTTGACCACGGGCGAGAGCACGTCGAGCCGCTTCGCGAGCTCGGCGTGCACGAGCGACTCCGGAGCATTGCCGACGCTCGCGAGGAGCTGCGAATACCACTGCTCGAGGTTGGGATCGCTCGATTGCCTGGCGAGCGCGTGCCGGAATGCCTCCTCGGCTTCGACCCATTCCCAGCGTCCAAAATGGATGAAGGCACGCGTGCCTTCGGCGGCGTCCCGCACGCCGGGATTGACCGTCGCTCCACGCTCGATGGTCGCGAGAGCCAGGTCGAACATCTCTTCCTGGTCCTCGTAGGAATAGTAGGGCAGCACCGCATAGGCGCCGGCGAGCTCGCTGTGCGCGTCGACGAACGCGGGATCGAGCTTTATCGCCTCTTCGTACAGCTCGATGGCGCGACGGATGGGCGCTTCGTCGCGGCGCTTGAGGTTGTATCGGGCGCGCAGCAGCAGCTCATAGGCTGGAATCACCTGCGTCGGCGGCGCGGTGCTGATCTGAGAGTGGGCGCGGTTGTCGGCGAGACGGGGCTTGAGCTGCGTGACGATGGCGTTCGCAACGTCATCCTGCAGGCGGAAGATCTGGCGCAATTCGCCGTCGAAGCGCTGCGACCAGAGGTGAAAGCCACGCTGCGCGTCGATGAGTTGCGCCGTGATGCGCAGCTGGTCACCTTCCTTGCGGACGCTGCCTTCCAGCACGTATTGCACGCCCAGCCGGCCCGCGATGGTGCGTACGTCTTCGTTGCTGCCCTTAAGCGCAAACGCCGACGTGCGGGCGACGACGCGCAAACCCGGCACATGCGCGAGCCGGTCGATCAGCTCTTCGGTGAGGCCGTCACTGAAATACTCATTGCCGGTGTCCGGGCTCACATTGACGAACGGCAGCACCGCGATGGCTGCCTGGTCGGTGGCGTCCGGCCCGGGCGAGCGCTGCATCCAGTACCAAATGCCCAGGCCAAGCATGACCACGACCACCGCGCCCATCGCCCACAGCCCGGCGCGGCGGCGATCTGACACCTTGCCGCCCGCGACCGGGGTCGGCGCCTCGGCGGAAGGCGCAGCTGCTGTGTCGTTCGCCGGCGTAGCCGTGCGCGGTTCGACCGGCACGACCAGGCGGTAACCGATCTTGGGCACGGTCTGGATGTATTGCGGCTCGCGCGGATTGTCGCCGAGCTCCGTGCGCAGCAGGGAAATGCAGCGCGACAACACCTCGTCCGTGACGACGCGTCCGTGCCAGACGCGTTCGATGAACTGCTCGCGCGTGACGACTTCGCCGCGCCGCTCGACGAGGTGTACCAGCACGCCCATCACCTTGGGCTCCAGATGGACGGTGCCGCCCGGGCCCGTCAGCGTTCCAAGCAATGGCCTGACCCGCCACGGCCCAATCTGGAATTCAGAGTCGCCGTTCACGCCGGACCTGCCTCCCAGGCCGAGACCGTGACCGAGCTAGTGCGGAAACTGGGCGAGCGTCGTCTGATATGCGGTGTTGGCCGCGCGCTCGAGCGGCCAGGCGCGCAAATCCCTCGACAGGACTTCGATGCCCACCGGGCCACGATAGCCGGACTCGGGCAGCATCGCCAGGAAGCCGCGGATGTCGAATTCGCCGTCACCGCAGAACTTGCGGTGTCCTGTCGTCTCCTCGACCAGGTCCATGCCCGGTGGCGCGTGCAGGTATCCGTCGTTGAGCTCGAGCCCGAGGAAATACTGCTGCGGAAAGCGCATGACGTCGGCGTAGTGAATGCCGAGCTTCACGATGTGCCAGAGGTCGAAGATGATGCCGCCATTTTTGGCCGCAGCCCCTTCCACCAGCTGGCGCGAGCCCTCGAGCGAATCGATCGCGGAGAAAGGCATCATCTCGTAGAGGATCCGCGTACCACGCGCTGCTGCCTCGCGACACAGCGCCCCGAACTCATCCACGAGCCGTGGCATCGGGCACTGTGTGCCGAAAAAATCGCCCACCTTGATGTGACGCGCACCGAGCGCTTCCGCGGCATCCAGCAGCAGCGTCCGGCGGATGTTCGACTGCTGGCGCCGCTCGCCGTCGAGGAACCAGTCCACCAGGAACTCGAGCTCGACGTGCCTGATGCCGTTGTCGTCGAGAATCCGCTTCATCTCCGCGAGGCTGCGGGTCTTCAGCACGTGCTCGAGATCGGCGTGCCAGAAACCCATCCCGGTGAAACCCGCATGCGCGGCAGCTTCGACGCGTTCCTTGAATTCGAACGTGCTGTGCTCGGGCCCGGCATGCGGGATCGCGCCACCGGAGAGCGTCCAATAGGAGGCAAGGAGCTCGACATCTGGCTGCTTCATGTGAGTACCCTACGAAAGAAGGCGGCTGACGCGCAAGGCGCCGGCCGGGCTCACCCGCAACTCGACTGAGAGTGCAATGAATACCCGGCGTTGACGGCGGCACACCGCCGGTGTCTGCTGGTCATGGCAGCGGAGGATCATCATGAAAGCCTATGTCGTGGTCGAAGGGTGCAAGAGCCTCGAGGGCCTGCGGCTCGTCGAGCGGCCGCAACCCGTGCCTGGCGCGGGCCAAGTGCTCGTTCGGGTGCGCGCGACTTCGCTCAACTATCGCGACCAATTGGTGGTCACCGGAAACTACTTTGGCGGCTCGGTGGCGCGGGACACGATCCCGCTCTCGGACGGCGCGGGCGAAGTGGCCGAAGTCGGTGCGGGAGTCACGCGCTTCAGGAAGGGCGACCGCGTCGCCGGCACCTTCTTCCTCGGCTGGATCGATGGACCACCTGCGCCCCGCCAGGCGCGCGGCTCTCCCGTCGATGGCATGCTCGCCGAGTACGTGGTCCTCGATGAGATCGATGCCGTCGCCTTGCCGCGCAATCTCACCTACGAAGAGGGCGCAACGCTGCCGTGTGCCGGCGTAACCGCCTGGCACGCGCTGATCGAGACCAGCGCCATCAAGCCGGGAGATTCGGTGCTCGTGCTCGGGTCGGGCGGCGTTTCCCTGTTCGCGTTGCAGTTCGCACGGGCAGCCGGTGCCAGCGTCTACATGACGTCTTCGAGCGACGAGAAGCTGGCGCGCGGACAAGCGCTGGGCGCCACCGGCGGCATCAACTATCGGCGCGCTCCCGAATGGGAGCAGGAAGTGATGAAGTTGACCGGAAATCGCGGCGTCGACGTGGTCGTGGAAGTGGGCGGGGCGGGAACCCTTGCGCGTTCCATGCAGGCCCTTGCCTATGGCGGGAAGGTGACCCTGATCGGCTTCCTTGCCGGGCCCCAGGGCGATACCAATCCGCACCCGCTCATGCGCAAGGGTGCCAGTCTCCACGGCATCTTCGTCGGCAGTCGCGCGATGTTCGAGCGCATGAATGCGGCGATCGAGGCGAATGACATTCGTCCCGTGATCGACAAGGTGTTCGAGTTCGGGCAGGCGGTCGACGCCTTCCGCTATCAGCAGGGCGGCGCGTTCGGCAAGGTCGTCATTCGCGTTTGAGGAGCCGCCGGCCTCACGCAGCGGTCGCCGGCAGGAGGCGAGCGAGATTACGCGGCAGATAGGCCGTATCGACCCCGCGTGCAAATTCGGGCTGCGCTATCACGGCGCGATGCAGTTCCAGGTTGGTCGCAATCCCCTGCACCTGGCAGGTGGCCAATGCCGCCTTCAGGCGTGCGATCGCCTGCGACCGGTCGCCGCCGTGTGCAATGAGCTTGGCGAGCAGCGAGTCGTACAACGCCGGGATGCGTGAACCCGTTTCGATATGCGTGTCGACCCGAAGGCCAGCTCCGGCCGGAAAGAGCGCGCGCGTAATGAGACCGGGACTCGGCTGGAAATCGCGCCGCGCATCTTCCGCGTTGAGGCGACATTCGATCGCATGGCCCGCGAACCGGATATCGGCCTGCGCGAGGCGCAATGGCTGTCCCTGCGCCACGGCAATCTGTTCAGCGACCAGGTCGAGCCCGGTGATCATCTCGGTGACCGGGTGTTCCACCTGGATGCGAGCGTTCATCTCCAGGAAGTAGAACTCACCGCGCCCGAGGTCGAGGAGGAATTCCACCGTGCCGAGGCCACGGTACTTGAGATGTCGCCCGAACCGCAGCGCCGCTTCGTGCATCGCGCGGCGGATGTCCTGCGGCACGAAGGGCGCGGGCGCTTCCTCGAGGAGTTTCTGGTAACGCCGCTGGATCGAACAATCGCGATCGCCCAGGTGCACGACCTCCTTGCCGTCGCCCAGCAGCTGCACTTCGACGTGCCGCCCGGAAGAGACCAGCCGCTCGAGGTAGAGGCGCGGATCGCCGAATGCGGCGTTCGCCTCGGCGCGCGCGAGCTCGAAAGCGGCAGCGAGTTGTGCCGGATCATGCACGGGCTTCATGCCCCGGCCGCCCCCGCCGCCCACCGCCTTGATGAGGACCGGCCAACCGATCTGCGCGGCGAGTGCCTGGGCACGCTTCAGGTTGGCGATCGGGCCGCCGGGAATCAGCGGCAAGCCGGCGCGGCCTGCGATACGGCGCGCGGCGAGCTTGTCGCCGACGCGCTCGAGCTGGCGGGCAGTCGGCCCGATGAAGACAATGCCAGCAGCGTCGCAGCGGCGCGCGAGCTCGGGGTTTTCGGACAGGAAGCCGTAGCCCGGATGGATCGCGTCTGCCTGTACGGCGAGCGCAGCCTGCACGACCGCATCGACCGACAGGTAACTCTTGAGAGGATGCGCGGGGCCAATCCGCTGCACGCGATCGGCGAGTCGCGCCGGCACACTATCGAGATCCGCATCGGAGGCGGCGAGCACCGCTTCGATGCCCAGGCGCCGGCAGGTACGGATCACGCGCACGGCGATCTCGCCGCGATTGGCGATGAGCACGCGGTGCACGATCACGGCGTTTCCGCCTGCACGCGCATGAGGACGCGGTCCTGCTCGACGAACTCCGCATCCGCCACG
>DATIEU010000527.1:0-2663 GCA_035455565.1 Steroidobacteraceae bacterium
GCTCATCCCGGTGTTCATCATCATCGGCGTGTGGGGCGGGCCGCGGCGCGTGTACGCGACCATCAAGTTCTTCCTGTTCACGTTCCTGGGCTCGGTATTCATGCTGGTGGCACTCATTTATATGTATCTCAAGAGCGGGAACTACGAGATCGCCACCTTCCATGCGCTCCCGCTGAGCATGCGCGAGCAGGTGCTGATCTTCCTCGCCTTCCTGTTCGCCTTTGCGGTCAAAGTGCCGATGTTCCCGGTGCACACCTGGTTGCCGGACGCGCACGTCGAAGCGCCGACGGGCGGATCCGTCATCCTGGCCGCCGTCCTGCTCAAAATGGGCGGCTACGGCTTCCTGCGCTTCAGCCTGCCGATCGCGCCGGACGCGAGCCGCGAGCTTGACTGGCTGATCATCGCGCTATCGCTGATCGCCGTGGTCTACATCGGCTTCGTCGCACTCGTGCAGCAGGACATGAAGAAGCTGATCGCGTATTCCTCGATCGCGCACATGGGCTTCGTGACGCTCGGCTGCTTCGTCGCTTTCGACATCTACGCGAGCACGGGTGCGCTCAAGGGCGCCGGCATGGGCGTCGACGGCGCCATGGTGCAGATGATTTCGCACGGTCTCATCTCGGGCGCGCTGTTCCTGTGCGTCGGCGTGCTCTACGACCGCGTGCACAGCCGCGAGATCAGTTCGTACGGCGGCGTGATCAATACCATGCCCAAGTTCGCGGCATTTGCGGTGCTCTTCGCGCTGGCGAACTCAGGCCTGCCCGGCACCTCGGGATTCGTCGGCGAGTTTCTCGTGATCCTCGCGAGCTTCAAGGCGAACTTCTGGTACGCATTCCTCGCCGGGACCACGCTGGTGTTGGGCGCAGCGTATACGCTCTGGATGGTGAAGCGCGTGATCTTCGGCCCGATCGCCAATGCCGAAGTGGCGGCGCTCCAGGACCTCAACATCCGCGAATTCATCGTGCTCGGTGCGCTCGCGGTCGGTGTGCTGCTGTTGGGCGCATGGCCGGCGCCGCTCCTCGAGAGCATGCAGGGCACCGTGCAGAACCTGGTGCACCAGGTCACGCTGTCGAAGATCGGGCCGTGATGCGACGAGAATGAACCTCACGCATTTCAACCTGGTTCCCGCATACTCCGAGCTCTTCGTGCTGGCCGCAACGTGTGTGATCCTGCTCGTCGATGTGCTCCTCAAGGACGAAAAGCGTTGGATCACCTCCACGCTCACCTTCACCACGCTGGCTATTGCCGCAGCGATCACGGCCTATGTTTCCGGTGTCGACAGCCGTGTCACGGCGCTCGGCGATATGTTCGTCGCCGACCCGATGGGCGACATCCTCAAGCTCCTGACCTACCTGATGGTCGGCGTGTCGCTGCTGTATTCACGCCAATACCTCACGGAGCGCGGGCTGTTCCGCGGCGAGTACTACGTGCTCTCGCTCCTCGCCATGCTCGGCATCATGGTGATCATCTCGGCGAATAGCCTGCTTACCATCTACCTCGGCATCGAGTTGCTGGCGCTCGCGCTCTATGCGCTGGTCGCTTTCGATCGCGACTCAGGCATCGCCGCCGAGGCCGCGATGAAGTACTTCGTCCTGGGTGCGATCGCATCGGGGACGCTGCTCTACGGCATTTCGATCATCTATGGAGTCACCGGCACTTTCGCACTCGACGAGCTAGCGTTGCGCCTGGCACACGATGGCGCCAACAGCATCGGCTTGCTGTTCGGGCTGTCGTTCCTGGTCGTTGGCATCGCCTTCAAGTTCGGCGCGGTGCCGTTCCATACCTGGATCCCGGACGTCTACCATGGCGCACCGACCTCGGTGACGCTCTTCCTGGGCTCGGCGCCGAAGATCGCGTACTTCGCGCTCGCCATCCGAGTGCTCGCGGAAGGGCTGGCGGCGACCGGCACCGCCTGGTCGGACATGCTGACGATCCTCGCAGTCCTGTCGATGGCGCTCGGCAACGTGGTGGCGATCGCGCAGACCAATCTCAAGCGCATGCTCGCGTACTCCACGATCTCGAACGTGGGCTTCATCCTGATGGGCTTCATCGCCGGCACGCCCGAGGGCTACCAGGCGGCGATGTTCTACACCATCGCCTACGTGCTCATGGCCGCGGGCTCTTTCGGCATGATCCTGCTGCTCAGTCGCAAAGGGTACGAAGCGGATCAGCTCGATGACTTCAAGGGACTGAATGCGCGCAACCCATGGTTCGCCGCGGTCATGCTGATGTTCATGTTCTCGACCGCGGGCGTGCCGCCGTTCATCGGCTTCTTCGCCAAGCTCTACGTGATTCTCGCAGTGCTGGACCAGGGCATGGTATGGCTCGCCATCGTGGCCGTGTTTTTCTCGGTGATCGGCGCCTTCTACTACATCCGAATCGTCAAGCTTATGTACTTCGACGAACCGCAGGACTCGAGCCCGATCCTGGCCGATCGCGGCATGCGCTTCATCTTGAGCGTCAATGGCTTGGCCGTGCTGGTGCTTGGGTTGTTGCCCGGGGCGCTGCTCAGTCTGGTGGCGCGCGTTTTGCCTTGATCTTCGACTCGGCTGCTGTAGAATCTGCGGCCCTCAGGTGCGGGGTGGAGCAGTCTGGCAGCTCGTCGGGCTCATAACCCGAAGGTCGCAGGTTCAAATCCTGCCCCCGCTACCAATTCTTCGAAG
>DATIEU010000528.1:0-5589 GCA_035455565.1 Steroidobacteraceae bacterium
CGGCAGCGCCGCCGTAGAGCTGGCCCCAGCGCACGCGCGTGGCGCTGGCATCAGGGAGCAGGGGCTTCAACAACATCTGGAAGGGCTGGGGGAAGCGCAAAGCGGCACAGGGGCGCGCAAGCTTACCCAGTCCCAACGCCATGGCAAGCCGGGATCCAGTGATCGCGGCGGCTCGAAATGGAGGTCAGCGGCGCCCTCTCTTCCACGTGCAAACGTGGAAGAGAGGGCGTCGACGAAGGATGGAACGGTTCAGCCGCCCGTTACGACGGCGTGAATGACGTACTGGTGCTCGAAATAGACGGCAAATCCGGGATAGTCCCAGCGTGTAATCGGCGGCTGGCCGACCGCGCTGTGCCGCGTCGCCGGCTGCCCGAAACGCGATTCCACCGCGGTCATGCTCATGCCGCGGCTGGGGCGCTCGATCGTCGAGTTACGCACCGCAACGCCATCACTGAGGGAGATGGTCTCCGCCAGGCAGGTCCCGGCGAGCAGCGCACCGGCGGCTGCAGCCCAAAGCATCCCAAGCTTCATGTAGAAGTCCTCCTCAACAGCCCGTTGGGCACTATATCAATCGCGAGAACTGGACGGAACAATGTCGCCTAATCGACTGATTAACAACCACAATAATCATACTGTAAAGTGCGCCGCCAAACGTGTGGTCTAATGCCGCCGCGGCCCGCGGAATGGAGCACGGACCTGCCGAGCGATTCCATCGACTGATGCGCAACTCTTTGTATCCGCCCGCATGACCCTGCCTCTGCCGCTCTTTATCGGCCTGCGGTACGTCCGCGCGCGCAGCACCCAGTTCTTCGTCTCCTTCATCAGCTGGATTTCCCTGCTGGGCATCGGCGTGGGCGTGGCGGCCCTGATCACCATCATTTCGGTGATGAACGGCTTCGAGGATGAATTGCGCACGCGGTTGTTGAGCCTGGCCTCGCACGCCACGCTGACCGGCAATCGCGAAGCGCTGAGCCGCTGGCCCGAGCTCGTGGTCCAGGCGCAGCGACAGCCCGGCGTCGCGGGCGCAGCGCCCTATATCGAATTACAGGCGCTCGTTGCCCATGAGCCCGAGTTGCAGACTGCCGTGGTGCGCGGTGTCGACCCGGCAGCGGAACGTTCCGTGTCGGATATCGGGCGCGCGATGGTGCAGGGACGCCTGGAGGACCTTGAGCCGAACTCAGGCCGCATCATTCTCGGGCGCGTGCTTGCATATCAGCTGGCAGTGGGGGCCGGCGACAGTGTGACGGTGATGATTCCCGTGGGCGGGGCATCCGGCACCGAGCTGCAACCGCGCATTCAGCGCTTCACGGTGTCCGGGATCTTCGAAGTCGGGCTGCAGGATCACGACAGCCTGCTGGCGCTGGTGCATCTGAGCGATGCCCAGGCACTGCGCGGCTCGGCAGGCGTGAGCGGATTACGGTTGCGGTTCGCGGATGTATTCGCGGCACCTCAGCTGGCCGCTGGCACGGCTGTGGCGCTAGGCGGAAAGTTCCGGGTGCGCGACTGGACGCAGGAGAACGCGAGTTACTTCCGCGCCATCCGCATCGAGAAGACGATGATGACACTGATCCTACTGCTGATCGTGGCGGTTGCCGCCTTCAACATCGTCGCGACCCTGGTCATGGTGGTCACCGACAAGCGCACCGACATCGCCATTCTTCGCACCATCGGTGCGCGGCCGGGCACGATCGTGGGCGTATTCATGACCCAGGGCGTCGTCATCGGCTGGCTCGGCACCGCGATCGGTCTCCTGGCCGGGATCACCATCGCGCTCAACGTCGCAACGCTGGCTCCGTTCCTCGAGCGCACCTTCGGGTTCCAGTTCATGGACCGCGATGTCTACTACATCACGCAGATTCCTTCGGACCTCCAGACGGTCGACGTGGTGCTCATCGGGGTCGTCGCCTTCCTCCTGACCGTGCTCGCGACGATCTATCCCGCGGTGCGCGCGGCACGCACCGAGCCGGCGGAAGCATTGCGGTACGAATGATGCGCGCCCCTTACGAATGGTTCGTGGGTTCGCGCTATCTCCGTTCCGGACATCGCAATCGCTTCATCTCGTTCATCTCGCTCATCTCGATGCTCGGCCTGGCGCTCGGAGTGGCGGTGCTGATCGTGGTGCTGTCCGTGATGAACGGGTTCGAGCTCGAGTTGCGGCAACGCATCCTGAGCATGACCTCGCATGCGACGCTGATGGGACTGCAGGGGCGTCTCGAGGACTGGCCGCAGATCCGCATCCGGGCACTCGAGAATCCGGCCGTACTCGCCGCCGCGCCTTACATTGAAGACCAGGGCATGCTGGTCAATGGCGAGCACGTGAGCGGTGCGCAGATCCGCGGCATCGTACCCTCCGAAGAGGAGACCGTTGGCAGTCTCGCCAACCGTATGACCAGTGGCCATCTCGAAGACCTGGTGCCGGGAAGCTATCGAGTCGTGCTGGGCAGTGCGCTCGCCGAGGAGCTCGACCTGGAGGTGGGTGATCGTGTGGTTCTGGTCGTTGCCAAGGGCAACGCCACCCCGCTGGGCGTAATGCCGCGCATGCGGCGATTTACGGTGAGCGGCATTTTCTCGGCCGGCATGTACGAATTCGACCGCGGCCTCGCGCTCATCTCGATGGGCGATGCTGCAAAGCTCTACCGCCTGGGCGACGGTGTCACGGGCGTGCGCATGAAACTCGTCGACCTGTTCCGGGCGCCGGTCGTGGTGCGCGACGTCGCCGTCGCACTCGGCGGCGGTTATTACGTGAGCGACTGGACACGGCGCCACGCGAATTTCTTCCGCTCGATCGAGCTCACCAAGTCGATCATGTTCTTCATCCTGTTGCTGGTGGTGGGCGTGGCGGCATTCAATATCGTTTCGACGCTGGTGATGGTCGTACGCGAGAAGCAGTCCGACATCGCCATCCTGCGGACCATGGGCTCGACGCCGCGGAGCATCCTCGGCGTATTCATCGTACAGGGCGCGGTCATCGGACTCCTCGGGACGCTCGCCGGCATCGCGCTCGGCGTGCTTATCGCGAACAATGTCGAAAGTCTGGTGCATGGTCTGGAACGGCTGGTCGGGACGCAATTTCTCGATGCGAGCGTGTACTTCATGAGCGACCTTCCCGCGACCGTGGAGTGGGGCGACGTGCTGCGCATCGCCGGCACCGCCTTCGCGCTGTGCTGCGTGGCGACGCTCTATCCCGCCTGGCGCGCGGCACGCACTCAACCCGCGCAGGCGTTACGCCATGAATGACATGAGTTCCGGTCAGGCGGAAACGCGGGTCGTGCAGACCGTCCTGCAGGCGCGCGGGCTGCGCAAGCACTTTCGTCAGGGCGATGCGACCCTCGAGGTGCTGCGTGGCGTCGATCTCGAGATCGGGCGCGGTGAGCGGGTAGCCATCGTTGGCGTCTCAGGCTCCGGCAAGACCACGCTCCTGCAACTGCTCGGCGGACTGGACCTTCCGACCGCCGGGTCGGTGGCGATCATGGAACAGGAGATGAGTCGCTTGTCGGATGCAGCGCGCGGCGAACTGCGCAATCGCGCGGTCGGGTTCGTCTACCAATTCCATCACCTGCTGCCCGAGTTCAGCGCGGTGGAGAACGTGGCCATGCCGCTGCTCGTGCGTCGCATGCCGTCTGCGGAAGCTCGTGCTGTGGCGACCGAGCTCCTGCGCAAGGTCGGGCTCGGGGAGCGATTGCGTCATCGTCCCGGCCAGCTCTCGGGTGGTGAACGTCAGCGCGCCGCCGTGGCTCGGGCACTCGTGACGCGCCCGGCGCTGGTTCTCGCCGACGAGCCCACCGGCAACCTCGATGGCGCCAATGCCGCCGCCGTCTTCGAACTGATGCTGGCCCTGAATCGCGAGCTGGGCACGAGCCTGGTCGTGGTGACCCACGATCCACGACTCGCGGCGCGCATGGACCGCGTGCTAACGCTCGAGGGCGGAATTCTGCTCGATCGCGTCGCTTCGCCGTCTTAACTTCGCCGGCCGTCGCTGGTAACGATGGGTGACGGCGGCCCGCCACCACAGCGATATCGCGCCATAGCCGAGCAACGCGGCCGCGCAGCCGCTCACCAGGCACCCGAGCAGGAAGGGCTTCCAGATCGCACGCAATTGCGTATCGACCCACTGCCACGTGGGCTCGAAATGCAGTGCGGTGAACGGTTCGCCCGTCAGGTGAGTGCCGACCCAGTACGCACCGAGGTAGGCGGGCGCAATCGTGAGTGGGTTCATGAGCAGCACGGTGGCCAAAGTGAGCGGCACGTTGGCGCGCCAGATGAGCGCGAGGAGCGGTGCCAGCAGGAAGTGAATGGGCAGGGGAATGAAGCAGACGAACAAGCCGATCGCGACGGCTCGCACGACGCTGCGGCGATGGACCGTCCAGTAGGCCGGTTGATGCATGAGCGCGCGAAAGGGATGGAGATACCAGCGCTGCGCCAGTGAATGGCGGTCGGGCAGGATGCGCTTCAAAAAACGTCGGGGCATGGAATCGTGGCGCGCATGGCGCGGACGCAAAGGCCGCGCACTGTAGCAGCAAGCCATTGGCTGGAACAGCAGGGCGGCGCCCGATTGCCCCTGCAGGCCCTGGCGTTCATGGCGGGCATCGTCTGGGTCGCTACGCGCGCGACGTTGCACGCTCCCGCTATTCCGTTGACGTTGCTGGCCGCCACGCTGCTCCTCGCCTGGCGGCGTCCGCGGCATCTCGTGCTGGCTTTTGCCGTTGGCATTGGCTGGACGTGGCTGCGAGCCTGGGCGCTGCAACCGCAAGCTCTGCCCGAAGATGTCCTGGGGACTGATCTCATAGTGGTGGGCGATGTAGTGTCGCTGCCCGAAGTGCAACCGGGACGCGTGCAGTTCGACTTCTCGCTCCGCGAGACGCGCCCAGGGCTGCCGGCGCGCCTGCGCCTTTCGTGGTTCGATGCGACGTCTGCACCGCGCGCGGCCGAGAGCTGGCAACTGGTGGTTCGCCTGCGTGCGCCACGCGGGTTTTCCAATCCGGGGGGCTACGATTACGAAGGCGAGCTTTACCGTGCCGGCATCGGGGCGACCGGCTACGTGCGCGAATCGGTGCGGAACAAGCTTCTGGCACGGCGCGTCCGCGCCTATCCGGTGCTCGCACTTCGCGCCGCCATCGTGCGCAGAATCGAGCAGGCGCTACCGGCCTCGAGCGCTACGGGCGTGATCTCCGGGCTCGCGGTCGGAGCCTCCCAGCACATTACGGCCGGACAATGGCGGGTCTTCGCGGCGACCGGTACGACGCATCTGATTGCGATCTCCGGTCTGCACGTCACGATGATCGCGGCGCTCGCCATGGTGCTCACGCAAGCGGCGTGGCGCTGGCCGCGCCGGCGTGCGCCTCGCCGTGCATGCGCGGACGTGAGCTGCCTGTCCGGCGCCCTGGTCGCGCTCGCCTATGCCGTCCTCGCGGGATTTTCGGTGCCGACCCAGCGCACGGTGGTGATGCTGGCTTGTGCGCTGTGCTCCATCTGGCTGCGTCGCGCACAACCGCCGGCGAATGTTCTGGCGCTGGCCCTGATCGGCGTGCTCCTGTACGACCCGCATGCCGTGCTCACGGCAGGTCTGTGGCTGTCATTCGTCGCAGTGGC
>DATIEU010000529.1:0-6329 GCA_035455565.1 Steroidobacteraceae bacterium
GCGCTGCTCGCCACCGAGCACCAGAACTGGCCGGGCAAGGGCTGGACGCTGACGCCGCGGGTGCGCTACGTCGAACACAGCTCCAACATCACGCTATATGAATACGACCGCTGGGAGGCGAGCCTCTATGCACGCCGCAGCTTCCGGTGAGGTGCCTCATGCGTAATCGCAGCTCCAGATCGGCGGCCCGCGTGCTCCTCGCCGTGCTGCTGCTCACCCTGTCCGAGCTCGCGCTCGCGGCCGTCGGCAAGGTGCTGTTCGTCTCGGGCCCCGTGACCCTCGAGCGCGGCGGCAGCCGCACGCTCAACAAGGGCGATACGCTCGAAGCCGGCGATGTAGTCGTCACCGGCGAGAAAGCGCGCGCCCAGATCCTGATGGCGGATGGCGCGAAGATCGCCCTGCGCTCCGGCAGCCGCTTCCGCATCGACGAGTTCGCCTTGCCGCAAGCGGTCAACGCGCCCAGCCAGGCGGCCGTCGTGAGCACCGATGGTCGCAGCGTCTCGAGCCTGCTCAAGGGCGGCTTCCGCACCACCACCGGCAGCGTCGGCAAGGTCGATCGCAACGCTTACGAAGTGCGCACACCGATCGGCACGCTCGGCATTCGCGGCACCGATTACGCCGCGGTGTTCTGCGCGGGCGACTGCACCGACGTTCCCGGAATGGCCGCAGCCGCGCCGATCCGTGACGGCCTCTATCTCGGCGTCTACGAGGGCTCGATCGCGTTCACGAGCGGCGGACAGGTGTTGCAGTTGAACCAGGGCGATTTCGTGTTCATTCCGCTCGCCGGAGCACGCCCGGAGCCATTGCAGACGCCGCCGGCGTTCCTCGAGGAGGATGGCGCGGGCCGAATCACGCTCGGCTCGGCGGGTAGCGCGCGCCCGGCGGCCAGCTCGGCCCAGCTCGACGACTTCAACGAACGGCGCAGCCCGACGGGCGGCGCTGAAGAAGGCAAGGACGAGCGCAAGGAAGGGAGCGACGTCAGTCAGCCGGTGATCGGCACCACCCCGAACGGCACGCCCGTCGATCTGACCGGCGGCGACGCGCCGCGGCCGCGCGGACAAATCAGCTACAACCTGGGCGCGCCCGGGCCAGTGCCCGGCTTCACTGCGGTCAGCACCTCGGACGCAGATACCTTCGTGCGGGATGCCAACGGCAACGTCAGCGCGTTCGCAGGACTCTTCCCGGCGGGGGGAGGCGGCTCAGTCGCCGCCAGCTATCAAATTGGCACCAGTGCCAATACCAACACCGGCAGCAACGTCGCTACCGGTCTGAGCTGGGGTCGCTGGAGCAGCGGCACCGCGACCATCGTGGCCGGTGGCACGACGCTCAATCCGAGCCTCGCGCAGCAGAGTCTGCACTGGATAGCGGGTACACCGTTCGACCTCGACCCAGTGCTGCCGGTATCAGGCACGCGAAGCTACGTGGTGGTCGGTGCAACATCGCCCACTGACACGCGCGGCAACGTCGGCGTGCTGGGCGCAGCGAGCCTGGACGCGGACTTCACACAGCAAACGATCTCGACGGCTGTCGTTTTCGACCTGGACGGACGCACCTGGTTTGCAGCCGGTTCCGGTGGCTTCGGCGGGGCGTCGGGGAATTCGGTCAGTGGAACGTTCACCCGCGTCGAAGTCAGTGGACTGCTGCTGGGGAACGGCACCTTGTCGGGATTTTTCAGCGAGCCGACCACAGGCGGTCCGACGGCCTCGGGTTTTGGCCTGAGCTTCAGCCTCACCGACTCTGCGCTGCAACTCGGTACGGCGAGCGGCGTCATCGCTTTCCAACAGGGAGCGGGCCAGCCGGTCGCACCGCCTGCGCTACAGAACCGAGATGTCGCATTCGCCATTCTGCAGCTGCCACAGGTGCCAACCGGCACGATCGGCACGCTGACCAATCCTCCCGGTGCCGCGTACACCGTGGATGCATCGTTCAACCTGACCCAGCTGGCGGGCATCCTGCCAACCGACCCCGTCGATGTCGCGACCTACAACATCGGTACCGCCACCCTCGCGGAAGGCGGCGTCGATGCCGTTACCGTGCTGCGCTGGGGACGGTGGTCGGGCGGGGACATCACAGTGACCGGCTTGACCACCGGACAGACGTTCACGCAGAGCCTCGCGCAGCAGAGCCTGCACTGGATAGAAACGGGGAATCTCGCCGCGCCGCCGGTCATGCCGACGTCGGGGACCGCCACGTACATATTGGTGGGCTCTACCAATCCGACCGATGCTCTCGGCAACGTCGGCGTACTTGGGAGCGCCACGCTCTCCGCGGATTTCACTGCGCAAACCGTCGACAGCGCGCTCGACCTGACGCTCGCCGGAAACAACTGGCTGGTGAGCGGTCGCGGGTCGATTGGCGCGCAAGCCAATCTGCAGCCGCACCAGTTCTCGGGTGCGTACAACGGCACCATCAACGGCGCGCTTCCGGCATTCGGCAGTTACACCGGCTTCTTCAGTCAACCGGGTGCCACGGTGCCGGGCGTACCGGGTGGCGCTGGCCTGACCTACACGCTGAGCGACGGACAGGGCGTATTCAGCGCGACGGGTGTCGCCGTGTTCCGAGGACCGTGACCGCAACCTTCAAGGTCGCCGTCATCGGCGCGGGTCCGGGTGGCCTGAGCGCCGCCACGCACGCCGCGGAGCTCGGCATCTCGCATGTCCTGCTGGAGCAGAGCCCGGCACACGCCAACACCATCCAGCGCTACCAGAAGGGCAAGCACGTCATGGCGGAGCCCAACGTGCTGCCGCTGCGCAGCCCGCTTTCCTTCGAGGCCGGTACGCGCGAAACGGTGCTCGATCGCTGGGGTAACGGCCTCACGCAGCAGCGCGTGAATGTGCGCTACGGGGCCGAAGTGGTGCGCATCACCGGATGCAAGCCCGCGTTCGACATCGAGCTCAAGTCGGGCGAGCGTGTCACGGCCGAGCACGTGGTGTTCGCGATCGGCGTCCAGGGCAACCCGCGCCGCCTCGGCGTGCCTGGCGAGGACCTGCCGTGCGTGCAGTACACGCTCGACGATCCGGACGAATACCGCGACGAGGCGATCGTCGTCGTCGGCGCCGGCGATGCGGCCATCGAGAATGCAATCGGCCTCACGCGCCAGAACCAGGTGTTCATCATCAACCGCACCGACGAGTTCACGCGCGTCAAGGAAGGCAACCTCAACCTGATCCTCAAGGCAATCGACGACAAGCGCATCGAGTGCTTCTATCGTGCGGGCTGTGCGCGTATCGAGGCGAGTACCAATGGGGCGCAACGTCCCTATACGCTGGTACTGACGACTGACCAGGGCGAAGCGCGCATCGCGTGTGACCGCATCATCGCGCGCATTGGCGCCATCCCGCCGCGCAAGTTCGTCGAGTCCTGCGGCATTGCGTTTCCGAGCCCCGAGCCGACGTCGTTGCCGCAATTGAGCGCGCAGTACGAGTCGAATGTGCCCGGTCTCTACGTGATCGGCGCTCTCGGCGGATATCCCCTCATCAAGCAGGCGATGAACCAGGGGTACGAGGTCGTCGAGTACCTGCTCGGGCGCCGCATCGATCCGGCGGATCATCCGCTGCTCGAAAAAAAGTTCGCGTCGCTGCCTTACCGGCGCACGGTCGACGAAACGCTCGCGCTCATGCAGTCGCGCGTGCCGCTGTACGCGGAGATCAACCCACTGCTGTTTCGCGAGCTGATCCTGGGCAGCAACGTGCTCACGCCGAAGCCGGGCGAAGCGGTCTTCCGCAAGAACGACTACACCAATACCTTCTTCACCATCCTCGACGGCAGCGTGGAGATCGAGCTGGGCGAAGAGGAGAAGTACCGCCTCAAGCTCGGCAGCGGCCAGTTCTTCGGCGAGATGAGCCTGCTCTCGGGCCGGCGCCGCTCGGGCTCGGTGTTCGCCGGGCCGGGTTGCGTGCTGGTCGAGTCGCCGCGCCGCGAGATCCTCAAGATGATCAACTCGGTCGAGGGCGTGAAGCGCGTCATCGACCAGCACTTCGTGATCCGTGCCATCCAGTCGAGCTTTGCCCCGGAGGCGAGCTACGACGAACTCAAGACGGTCACGGCGGGCGCGCGGCTCAATCGCTACAAGAGCGAACAGGCGTTGTTCAACGAAGGCGATGAAGCGGATTGCCTGCACCTGATTCGCAGTGGCTCCGTGTCCGTGTCGCGCAATATCGGCGGCCGCGACGTGGTCACCACCTATGTCGCCGCCGGCAACTACGTGGGCGAGATGGGACTCCTCGGGCGGACGCGCCGCACGGCCACCGTGCGTGCCACTGTACCGACCGAGACCGTGAGTCTCGACGAGAGCACCTTCAATGCGCTGCTCGATCGCAATCCCCGGCTCAAGGAGCAGGTGCAGGCGACCGTGCGCAAGCGCGTGAGCGCCAACACGCGCATGCAGGCGCAGCCCGAGACCGGCGACCTGATTTCCTTCCTCATGCGCCAGGGCCTCGGCGAGGCCACGGACGTGCTGCTGATCGACGAGTCGCTGTGCGTCGGCTGCGATAACTGCGAGAAGGCCTGCGCGGAAACTCACGGCGGCACGTCGCGGCTCAATCGCGAGGCCGGGCCGACGTTTGCCAACGTCCACGTGCCCACCTCGTGCCGGCACTGCGAGGATCCGCACTGCATGAAGGATTGCCCGCCGGATGCGATCCGCCGCGCGCCCAACGGCGAGGTCTACATCCAGGACAACTGCATCGGCTGCGGCAACTGCGAGCGCAATTGCCCGTACGGCGTGATCCAGATGGCGGCCAAGGCGCCGGAAAAGCCCGGACTGCTCGCGTGGCTGCTGTTTGGCACGGGTCCTGGCCCGGGAGAGGCACGGGAAAAATCCAAGGACGCCGGACCGAAGAAGGCCGTCAAATGCGACATGTGCAAGGACCTGTCGGGGGGACCGGCGTGCGTGCGCGCGTGTCCGACCGGCGCCGCCATCCGCATGAGTCCCGAGAAGTTCGTGGAGCTCGCGAGCAGTGGCGGGCGCGGTTAGGGGCTCGATCCTCGATTACGCGCGCAAGCGCTACCTGTGGGCGGCCCTGGCGCTGTGCGTCGCCTGCTCATTCCTCTATTACTGGCACGAGCCTGCGGAGCCGCCCAATGGCGGCACCTGGCTCGGGTACACGCTCGGCACCGTCGGAGCCCTCCTGATCCTCTGGTTGCTCGCCCTGGGAGTGCGCAAGCGCAGCTACCGCTCGAACCTGGGGACGGTGCGCGGCTGGCTCTCGGCGCACGTCTACCTGGGACTCGCGCTCCTCATCGTGGTCACGCTGCACAGCGGCTTCCAGTTCGGTTGGAACGTGCACACGCTCGCCTACGGCCTCATGTGCATCGTGATCGTGAGTGGCCTGTTCGGTGTGGTGGCATATCTGCGCTACCCGCAGCTCATGAGCGATAACCGTACGAGCCTGACGCGCGAGCAGATGCTCGAAGAGCTGGCGGGACTCGATGATCGCTGCATTCGGCAAGCCAAAGCGATGCCGGCCGAGTTCGCCGATGTGATCGTCAGCAACCGCGACCGCACCGCGATCGGTGGCAGTGCCTGGGCATTGCTGCGCGGACGCGACGCGTCGCGCGTGTTCCTGCCCGCGGCGGCCGCCAGCACGGGCGGCGAGCGGCTCGTGGACAACCCCGCGCAGGGCGCCGTGCTCGATTGGCTGGGTGAGCGCCTGTCGCGTAGCTCCGAAGGCGAGCTCAGCCAGCAGATCCGCGAGCTCATGACGCTGATCGGCGCACGGCGGATGCTGCTGCAGAAATTGGTGCGCGACGCCCAGATTCGAGCGTGGCTCGAGATCTGGCTCTATGTGCACGTGCCCCTGTCGTTCGCGTTGCTGGCCGCGCTGATCGCTCACGTGCTGAGCGTCTTCATCTACTGGTGAGCGGGCGATGCGCGCCGTCATCCGCTTCCTGAGTCGCGGCCACGCGGGTGCGGTCGAGCAGCGCGACCGCGTCTTCGAGGGCGACGCGATCACGATCGGGCGCGCCACCGACCAGGTGCTGCACCTGAAGGACCGTCGCGTGGGATTGCAGCACGCCCGCATCCTGCGCAGCGGCGAGCGCCTCGTGATCAGCGCGAGCGCGGTTTCGGGCGTACTGGTGAATGGCGCAGTGCGTCGGGATGCGGAGATCCGCCCGGGCGACGTCGTCCAGGTAGGTTCCAACACGCTTAAGTTCGTCGCACCGCCCGCCGGGTTCGATGCCGCGTTCACGTTCGAGCTCGACGCCGCCGCGCGGGTCGCGGAGGCCGCTCGCGAGCGGCCACAACTCGATCTCGCCAATACCCGCCTGAACCGGCGCGTCGCCTCGTGGATGATGTTCATCGCGATCGCCGCGTTGGGCCTGTTGGT
>DATIEU010000530.1:0-6551 GCA_035455565.1 Steroidobacteraceae bacterium
TGGCGCGTGTGCCGGGGGCCGGCGTCAAGACGATCGAATGTCCATTTACCGGCGATTCGCTCACCGCCGTGCCGGCGCTCAATCCGGACGTCACCGTGCTGCACGCGCAACAAGTGGACGCCCAGGGCAACGTGCTGATCCGTGGGATCGTCGGCGCGGCAAAGGAAGCCGCTATGGCGGCACGGACGCTGCTCGTCACAGTGGAGGAGCAGGTCGAAGAGCTCGACGCGCACATGAATGCGATCGTGCTGCCGGCATTCCTGGTGACGGCAGTCGCCGTCGTGCCCGGCGGTGCGTATCCTTCGTATGCACAGGGCTACTACTCACGCGACAACTCTTTCTATATGGCCTGGGATGACATCGCGCGCGAGCGACCAGCGTTCGCGGACTGGATGGAAAAGCACGTGCTCGCAGCGAGCGATCACGGTGCGCATCTGCGTGCTCTGCAGGTGTCGGAGTGAGACAGCCCCCGTACAGCGCGGACGAGATCATGACGGTGACGGCGGCGCGCCAGTTGCGCAACCGTGCCGTGTGCTTCGTGGGCATCGGACTGCCCAGTGCCGCCTGCAACCTCGCGCGCATGAGTCACGCACCGGACCTCGTGCTCATCTACGAGTCCGGCACGGTGGGGACCAAGCCGAGTGTCCTGCCGCTCTCAATCGGCGATGGCGAATTGGCGGAGACGGCCGACTCCGTGGTGCCGTTGCCCGAGATCTTCGCCCACTACCTGCAGCGCGGGCGTGTAGATGTGGGCTTTCTCGGGGCCGCGCAGATCGATCGCTACGGCAATCTGAATACCACCGTCGTGGGCGAATACGGCAAACCGAAGACTCGCTTGCCCGGTGCGGGCGGCGCGCCCGAGATCGCCACACATGCGCGCGAAGTACTGATCGTGATGAAGCAGTCACCGCGCAGTTTCGTGCCCAAGCTCGACTTTCGCACCTCGTGCGGCTACCTCGAGGGTGCCGGGCAGCGGCGTGCCAGCGGGGCACCGGGACGCGGGCCACGTGCCGTGATTACGGATTTCGGCATGTTGCGACCGCATCCGGAAACAGACGAGTTGCAGTTGACGGGCATCTATCCAGACGTCACCGTCGAGCACGTGAAAGCTGCGACCGGATGGCCGCTCAAGGTGGCCGATACCCTGGAGGCGCTGCGGGCGCCGGACGCCGCCGCGCTCGCGTGCTTGCGCGACCTGCACGCGCGCACCAACGCGGCGCACGCTAATCCGGTGAAAATTATCCCGTCGCGCAGACGCGAAAGGGCAATGAGTTGACAGGCGAGGAATGCACATGCGAGCACCGCACCTGATGCGATCACCCCACATCAAGACCGAGCTGCCCGGACCCAAGGCGCGCGCGTTGATCGAGCGCGATCGGGCCGTCACGACGCCCTCCTATCCGCGCGACTATCCCTTTGTGATGGCGAAGGGCAGGGGGGTCGAAGTGTGGGATGTCGACGGCAACCGCTTTCTCGACTTTGCCGCTGGCATTGCGGTGTGCAGCACGGGGCACGCCCATCCTGCCGTGGTGCAGGCAATCAAGCAGGCGGCAGATGACTTCCTGCACATCTCGAGCGACTACTGGCACGAGCGCATGACGCAGCTCGCCGAGAAGATCAATGCGCTCGATCCGATGCGGGGCGAGCCCGTGCAGGTGCTCCTGTGCCAGAGCGGCACGGAATCGGTCGAGGGTGCGCTCAAGCTCGCGCGCTACGTCACCGGTCGCGGCCGTTTCATCGGTTTCCTCGGCGGCTTCCACGGTCGCACCATGGGTTCGCTAGCGTTCACGGCCAGCAAATACACGCAGCAGGCCGGATTTTTCCCGACCATGCCGGGCGTGACCCACGTTCCGTATCCCAATACGTACCGGCCGCTGTTCGCGGGCGCGGACCAGGGCAAGGCGGTGCTCGACTACATCGAGATGCTCTTCCAGTGCAATGTCCCGCCGGGCGAGGTGGCGGCCATCCTGGTCGAACCGCTACAAGGCGAGGGCGGCTATCTCGTGCCGCCGGACGGATTTCTCAAGGGCCTGCGCGAGCTTTGCGACAAGCACGGCATCCTGCTCATCTTCGACGAGGTGCAGGCGGGCATCGGGCGCACCGGCAAGATGTTCGCTAGCCAGCATTGGGGTGTCTCGCCCGACATCATGACGCTCGCCAAGGGCCTGGGCTCGGGTCTGCCGATCGGTCTCGTGGTGGCGCGCCGCAAGCACATGGAGAAGTGGAAGCGGGGCGCTCACGGCAACACGTTCGGTGGCAATCCGCTCTGCTGTGCGGCCGCGCTGGCGACGCTCGACCTGGTGGAGCGCGAGTACGCAGCCAATGCCGCGAGCGTGGGTGACTACTTCATCGGTCGCCTGCGCGAATTGCAGAAGCGCTTCGAATGCATCGGTGATGTCCGAGGCAAGGGCCTGATGATCGGCATGGAGCTGATCGAGGATCGCGCCTCGCGCAAGCCCGCACGCGCGCTGTGCGAGAAGGTACTCACTACCGCCTATCACAACGGCCTGCTGCTGCTGTCCTGCGGCGTGAGCACCGTGCGATTCATACCACCGCTCATGATCACGCGTGCTCACGTCGACGAGGCGATGCCGCTGATCGAGGCGAGCCTCAACGACGCGCTCACGGCGCACGGATGACGTTCCAGGATCCCCAACGAACCCGGAGGAGAGCGACATGACCAGCTTGTTGGCGTTGTGGCTGCCGATCGTGGTGTCGGCAGTGATCGTCTTCATCGCGAGCTCCATCATTCACATGGGCCCGTTCTGGCACCGCGGCGACTATCCCAAGGCGCCGAATGAAGATCGGCTTCGCGACGCCTTGCGGCCGCTCAACATTCCGCCCGGGGAGTACATGGTCCCGCGAGTCGCGAGCAGCAAGGAAATGCAGGCGCCCGAGTTCCAGGAAAAGCTCAAGCAGGGACCGGTGCTGGTCATGACGGTCATGCCGAACGGCAGGATGTCGATGACCGGCAACCTGGTGCAGTGGTTT
This sequence comes from Steroidobacteraceae bacterium, assembly GCA_035455565.1. Taxonomy (GTDB): domain Bacteria; phylum Pseudomonadota; class Gammaproteobacteria; order Steroidobacterales; family Steroidobacteraceae; genus DATBVX01. The sequence goes on from DATIEU010000530.1 coordinate 2,992, forward strand.
CTCTACTGCGTCATTGTCAGTTTCTTTGCCGCCTACGTCGCGAGCCGCGCGCTGCCCGGCGGCACGGAGTACCTGCGTGTTTTCCAGCTGATCGGTGCGACCGCGTTCGTCGGCTACACGCTCGCCCTCTACCAGATGTCGATCTGGTACAAGCGCTCGTGGAGCCTCACCATCAAGTCGACCGTCGACGGCCTCATCTACGCCTTGCTGACGGCAGGCACCTTTGGCTGGCTGTGGCCGCATTGACGGGACCGTAAAGTCGGCCCCGTCGGCGCGGTGACGGCAGCACTTGCACGGGCTGCTGCACCATGACCGCTGCCAGTTCACGAAGCAACGCGCGCGCGCCGGCGCCGCTCGAGTTCCCCGGGCGCGTCGTCATGGTCGGTTGCGGCAGCATCGGGCAGGCGACGCTGCCGCTGCTGAAAAACCACCTCACTCTCGGGCCGGGCCGGCTCATCGTGCTGGCGGCGGACGAGTCGGGGCGCGGTGTGGCGCGCGAGCACGGCGCGAACTTCGTGCACGCCCATCTCAAGCCGCGCAGCTACCGGCGCAACCTCGCCAAGCATCTGCACGCCGGCGACCTGCTACTCAACCTGTCGGTCGATGTTTCGAGCCTGGACCTGATCCGTTTCGCGGCAGAACGCGGCGCACTCTACGTCGATACCTCGATCGAGCCCTGGCCCGGCGTGTTCGACAATCCCATGCTCGAGCTCAGGCAGCGCACCAACTTCATGGCGCGTTATCGCGCCTTGCAATTGCGCGATGAGCTCGGGCCCGAGGCGCCCACTGCCGTCGTCGATCATGGCGCCAATCCCGGCCTGGTGTCGCACTTCGTCAAGCGCGCGCTGCTCGACCTGCACCGCGCGCTCCGCGGCGGCAGCACGCACCCGGCGAGCCGCGAAGACTGGGCGACGCTCGCGCGGGATCTCGACATCAAGACCATCCAGATCTCGGAGCGCGACACGCAGGCGAGCGATCGGCCAAAGCGCCCCGGCGAGTTCGTCAATACGTGGTCGATCGACGGTTTCATGGACGAATCGATGCAACCCTCGGAGCTTTCCTTCGGCACGGCGGAGAAGCGCAAGCCGAAGCGCGCGCAATTCCATCGACGCGACTCAGGCACGATCTTCATGAATCGCCCGGGCGCTGCCTCGTTTGCGCGCAGCTGGACGCCGTCGAGCGGCGGGTTTCAGGGCTTGCTGATGTCGCACGACGAGGTGTTCTCGATCGGCGACTACCTGGGGCTGCGCAGTGGCGGCAAATGGGCTTACCGCCCCACCGTGATGTTCGTGTATCACCCGTGCGACGATGCGATGCTTTCGGTGCTCGAGCTCGAAGGGCGCGGCTGGCTGCCGCAGCAGCAGCATCGGCGGCTGGGCGAGGACATCGTCACCGGCATGGATGAGCTCGGCGTGCTGCTCGCGGGTCATTCGCGCAACGCCTACTGGTTCGGATCGCAACTCACGATCGAGGAGGCGCGCCGGCACGTGCCGTTCGCGAATGCGACCAGCGTGCCGGTGGCGGCAGGCGCGCTGGCCGCGGTTGTGTGGGCAATTCGCAATCCACGCCGCGGGCTGGTGGAGCCCGACGAGGTGGATTTCGAGCAATGCCTGGAGACTGCGGTGCCTTATCTCGGGCGAATGGTGGGCGATTACACCGCGTGGACGCCGTTGCAAGGACGCGGCGAGCTGTTCGAAGAGGACCTCGACATCGATCAGCCGTGGCAGCTGCAGAACGTGCGCAGCCGCCAATGGCGCCGCACCTGAGCTGGCGCTCGCGCGTCTCGCTTGGGCGCCACTGGTTCCATCAAACTGATCGCAAGTGGTTCTATTGCAGCCTGCAGCCAGCGGTTAATCTGGCCAAAAATCGACAGGAGTCTGTCATGAACGGATCGCGTAGCTTCCTCCTGGTCTGCACATTGACGGCACTCCTCGTGGTTCAGGGCGCCACGGGCGCCGAAGGCGCCAAGCCGGAGGCGGTGGTGGCGCCACTACTATCGAAGGACCTCGCCGGCCTTCCGGGCCAGGAAGCCGTGATGCTCACCGTCGAGTATCCACCGGGCGGCTCCTCGTCGGCTCACCGTCACGATGCCAACGTGTTCGTCTATGTGCTCGAGGGAACCTTGCGCATGCAGGTTGATGGTGCGTCTGTCGTGACGCTCAAGGCCGGGGAGACGTTCTACGAGAATCCCGACGACGTGCATCGCGTTTCCGCCAACGCGAGTGACACCGAGCCCGTCAAGTTCCTGGTCGTCATGATCAAGGACAAGGGCAAGCCCGCCACGCGACCGGTGGATCAGACGCCGTGATCGATTTCTACTACTCGGGAACGCCGAACGGGCTCAAGGTCCGCCTGTTCTTTGCGGAGACCGGGCTGGAGCATCGCGTGATCCCGGTCAGCCTGAGCAAGGGCGAGCAGTTTCGTCCCGAGTTCCTGGCGATCTCGCCCAACAACAAGATCCCGGCCATCGTTGACCACGACCCCATCGGCGGTGGCGCTCCGCTATCGCTGTTCGAGTCCGGCGCCATCCTGTTGTACCTCGCTGAAAAAACCGGGCGTTTCATGCCGGCCGGCCTGCGCGCACGGCTCGAAGTGATGCAGTGGCTCTTCTGGCAGGTGGGCGGGCTCGGTCCGATGGCCGGGCAGATCGGCTTCTTCAATGTCTACGCGCCGGAAAAAGTGCCGTATGCCATCGAGCGCTATGCGCGCGAGACGCGAAGGCTATATGGCGTGCTCGACAAGCGCCTGGCGGATCGCGAATACGTCGTCGATGAATATTCCATCGCTGATATCGCCTGCTATCCGTGGATCGTGCCGCACTTGGGTCACCGGCAGAACCTGGATGACTTCCCGCATCTCAAGCGCTGGTTCGAGCGCGTCTCAGCGCGACCCGCAGTCGTGCGCGCCTACCAAGGGGTCGAGGACGTGTACGCGCAGCAAGGCACGCCGATCTCCGACGATGCGCAGAAGATCCTGTTTGGGCACACTGAGCCATCCGCAAGGAGTTGACCGGCAGGTGACATGATGCGAGCGATCCTGATCGCGGCCCTGGTGCTCGGGCTCGGTGCCGCCGTCATTCCGGCACGTGCCGACGTGCCCACTACGACACGCAAGATCGTTCTCGAAAAGACTGACAGCGGGCGCTATCGCTGGAAGCTGATCGAGGCCCGAGTGCCGAAAGTGGGCGCACACCAGGTGCTGGTGAGGATGCGTGCCGTGGCTCTCAACCGCGGCGATCTCGAGATGCTGGCGCCAGACGAGCGGCGCGACCACTCCGGCCGCGTGGTGGCATCTGACGGCGCGGGCGATGTCGTGATGGTAGGCAAGTCCGTCGAGGGCATTCGAACCGGCCAGCGGGTCACCAGCCTGTACTTTCGCAACTGGACCGACGGTACGCCGAACCCGGAAATTTTTCTGGGCGCGCACGGCTTCAACATCGACGGCGTGCTCGGCGACTACATCGTGCTCGATGACACCGCGGTCGCGCCGGTGCCGGAGATTCTGAGCTACGAGGAAGCCGCCACTCTGCCGACGGCTGGGCTGACCGCCTGGATGGCGAC
>DATIEU010000531.1:0-23893 GCA_035455565.1 Steroidobacteraceae bacterium
GCGAGCGCATCGAGGTGCGCGTAGAGTTCGTCTTCCGACCAGCCGCGGCTCGGCTCGGCGTCCGCCACCACGCCCTGGTGGCTCGCGGCTTCGGTCCATTCATCGAGCTTGCGTCCGTCGACCCGCTGCACACTGATGCCCGCTGCGCGGGCAAGCGACGCGATCTCCTCGGTGCGCGCATCGTCGCGCGTGGTCTGCAGCCACAAGCGGCGCACGCGTTCCGGGTGCTCCTTGAGCAACCAGCGCACCGCGTGCACGCCATAGACGCGAGTGTGCTCTGCCATGGCTAGCGCCCGCGGCGGCGCGTGCGCGGGCGCGCCATGCCCGATGTCCGCGGTTCGGTGGCGAGCTCGAAATCGAGCTGGCGCTCACGCATCTCGACGCGCTTCAGGCGCACCGCGACGCGCATTCCCAGGCGGTAGGTGCGATGCGTGCGTCGCCCGATCCAGGCGCAGCGGCCGGCATCGAAGTCGAAACGATCGCCATGCAACTCCGAGGCATGCACCAGTCCGTCGACCTGAAGGTTGGCAAGTTGCACGAAGAAGCCGAACTCCACCACGCCGGTGATCACGCCCTCGAACTCATCGCCCACATGGGCGCGCATGTAGTCGCATTTGAGGTATGCCAGCACCTCGCGCGCGGCCTCGTCCGCGCGCCGCTCGCGCGCCGAGCACTCGGCGCCCAGCTGCTCCATGGCGCCGGCGGAATATGCAAACCGGGCCGGGGGCGCGCTCGAGAGCGCGTGACGGATGCCGCGATGGACCAGCAGGTCCGGGTAGCGGCGGATGGGCGACGTGAAGTGCGCGTACTCGGTGAGTCCGAGGCCGAAATGCCCGATGTTGGTGGGCTGGTACACCGCCTGCGGAAGCGAGCGGATCAGCAGGCTTTCGATGAAGGCGGCATCGGGGCGCCCGGTGATGAGCGCACTCACCTGGCGCAGCTCGCGCGTGCCGATCTTCGCCGGGAAATGCACGCCGATGCCGAGCGCGCGCAACATGCGTTGCAGCTCGCTCACCTTGCGCTCCTCCGGCGTCCCGTGCACGCGATAGAGCGTCGGCACGCGATGCTTGCGGAGGAAGCGCGCCGCCTCGATGTTGGCGGCGATCATGCATTCCTCGATCAGGCGATGTGCGTCGTTGCGGGCGTGCACCTCGAGCGCCGCGACCGATCCTTGCGGATCGATGCGGATCTTGATTTCGGGCGCGTCGAAGTCGAGCGCACCGCGTTTCTCGCGCGCGCCACGCAGCGCGAGGTAGAGCTCGTGCAGGCTCTCGAGATGCGGCACGAGGCTCGCATGCTCGGCGCGCAGCGCGCTGTCTTTCGCCAGCAGGATCGCCGCCACCTTGGTATAGGTGAGGCGCGCCTGCGAGCGGATCACTGCCGGATAGAAGCGCGCGCGGCCGACTTCGCCTTGGTGCTCGACGTGCATGTCGCACACCATGGAGAGGCGATCCACCTGCGGCTTGAGCGAACAAAGCTCGTTCGAAAGTGCCTCGGGCAGCATCGGCAGCACGCGGTCGGGGAAGTACACCGACGTGCCGCGCACGCGCGCTTCCGTATCGAGCGCGCCATCCGTGGCCACGTAGTGACTGACATCGGCGATCGCGACAACGAGCCGCCAGCCGCGACGCGCCGGCTCGCAATAGACCGCGTCGTCGAAATCGCGCGCATCCTCGCCATCGATGGTGACGAGCGGCAATTCGCGCAGGTCCTCGCGCCCGGCCAGGTCTTCCGGCCGCACGCGCTCACCCCACGCCTGGGCTTCGCGCTCACAGGCCGGGGGAAACGTGTGTGGCAGTCCATGCGCGACGATGGCGAGCTCGGCGGCGAGGTCGGCGGCGTTGCGTGTCTCGACGACACGGGTGACCTTGCCGACCGGCGTGGCATAGCGCGTGCGGCTTTCGGTCAGCTCGACCACCACCAGGTCGCCATGCCGGGCCTGCCCGCGCGCGGAAGCGGGCACCATCACGCGCTGGCGAAAGCGTGGATTCTCGGGCGTCACGTAGGCGATATCGCCCGAGTCCTCGAACCGGCCCGCCAGCTCGCGCGTGCCGCGCCCGAGCACCTCGAGCACGGCGCCCGAGCGCCGCCCGCGACCATCATCAGCGGTGACACGAATGCGCAGGCGATCGCCATGCATCACGCCCGTCATCTGTGCCTGGTCGAGATGCACATCCGGTGCGCCGCCCTCCTCAGGCGTGAACCAGCCGTAGCCATCGCGGTGCGCGCTCACGGTTCCCACGAGCTCGCCACGATCGCTCGCGATCGTGAAGCGCTCGCGTCCGGTGCGGGTCAGCGCGCCGTCGCGGTGCATCGCGTTCAAGCGGCTGTCGAGCGCGCGCACGAGCGCAACCTTGCGCAGTCCGAATCGCTTGGCGAGCTGGCGCGAGCCAAGCGGTTCACCTGCCGCGCCCAGCTCGGCAACAATGAGCGCGCGGCTCGGAATCGGTTCGTCGTAGCGGCGGCTCTCGCTCTTGTACTGTGGATCGCGCTCCTGCCAGGAAGCCCTGCGGGCGCGCGTGTTGTCTTTCTTGGTAGTCATTGCTCTTTGTAATGGATTCGATTTTCGAATGCGCGAACGCACTCAAGTTGGTGATTTGACAAGGTAAGGAGGCGCACGTAAAGTGCGGCGCCTTCTTTCGGGGCGGCGCTCACGCGGTCCCGCGAAGCCCAGGTGGCGGAACTGGTAGACGCGCTGGTTTCAGGTACCAGTGGAGCGATCCGTGGAGGTTCGAGTCCTCTCCTGGGCACCATACTTCTCTGCAGAACTCAGCGGCAGCCATGCGGTCTAGCTAGCGACAGCGTTCGCCGCTCGCGATGACGGCGACGCGCAAGCCACGGATGGCGCCCATGTCCCGCTCCACCCCCGTTGCAGCACGCGGCAGGTCCAACGACGACGTCAATGTCCTCGTTGACACGCCCAAGGGCAGTCGCAACAAATACCTGATCGGGGTGCCTCGCACGCCGGTCAACCGGCCGCAAGTGCGCGACCTCCGTGAGCTCGGCGCCGACTGCCTGCACGACATCGAACATTTCTTCGTCTCCTACAATCGCGCCCAGGGTCGCGAGTTCCGTATCCTGCGGCGTCTCGGGCCGCGCGCCGCGGTGCGAATGCTCGCCGCAGCGCGGCGCGCTTTCAAGCAGCGCAACAACTGAGCAATGGCTCTCGAGCTCAAGGCGAAAGACGGCGGCACCGGCGGAGTGCAGCGCATTCTCCTCGATTGCATCGATAAAGCACTGCAGACGCTCGCCGGCCGGCGCCCGCTTCGCGACCAGGCCGTGCACCAGGCACGCAAGGAGCTCAAGCGAGCACGTGCAGCCCTGCGGTTGTGGCGCGACGGGTTGAGCGTTGCCGTGTATCGGCGCGAGAACGCTGCCCTGCGCGACGCGAGTACACCGCTCACCGAGGTCCGCGACGCCAGGGTCGTGCTCGATACGATCGACAGCTTGCTCGAGCACTTCGCCGCAGCCGCGAAAGGAATCGCGCTCGATGACTTTCGTCGCCGCCTGCGCAAGGAACGCCTGCAGTTGCGGCGCGCGATCCTGCAATCGCCGCACCCGCTCGCGGCCTCTCGCCGCACACTGGGGCAGTGCCGGCAACGAGTGGCTCGCCAGCCGCGGCACCGTGACGCGTGGACGGTCTACGGTGCCGGCGTCCAGCGCATCTATCGGAGCGGCCGGCGCGGTTTCGCAAACGCTCGCCGTGATCGTTCGGCTGAGGCGCTCCATGACTGGCGCAAGAGCGTGAAGTACCTGCGGCACCAGCTGCAGATCCTGCGCCCCATCTGGCCGGGGCCCATCGGCGAGCTCGCCGATCAGGCGCACATGCTCACTGTGTACCTGGGTGAGGACCACGATCTCTGGGTGCTCCGTGAGCGCATGACCCAGCACGGCGATGTCTTGCCCGACGAGGCGAGCAGGAGCGCGCTGGCCGCGCTCGTCGATCGCCGGCGACAGGAGCTGCAGGACTGCGCTCTCGCGCTGGGAGAACGTCTCTATCTGGAGAAACCCGGAGAGTTCACTCGACGGCTGGGCGAGTACTGGCTGAACTGGCGTCGCGAAAGCGACTCACGCAAGGCGCAACCGATCCCGGAGGCGCATCCCCCTGCCTGAAGGGCCAATGTCCTGCTTCAGCGTGCGGGTGTAGATTCAATCGGCGAGCGCTGTGGGCGCACATTCCGCGTCACTTACTATTCGCCTGCGTGCAGGCGCCAGAATGGCAAGGAGTCAACATGACCAAAAGGAATGCATCAGTTGTCCTGGTCCATGGCGGCTTTGTGGACGGCTCCGGTTGGGAGAGCGTGTACCAGGCCCTGAAGGAAGATGGGTACGCCGTGAGCATTGTGCAGAACCCAACGCTTTCGCTGCTGGGCGACGTCGAGTTCACGAGGCGAGTCATCGATGCGCAGACACAGGCCGTCGTTCTCGTGGGCCACTCCTACGGCGGTGCCGTGATCACGGAAGCCGGCAACCACCCGAAGGTGGCGGCGCTGGTGTTTATTGCTGCGTTTGCTCCCGACCAGGGTGAGTCGGTGAACACGCTGATCAAGGATCCACCCCCGGGCGCGCCCGTGCCGCCGATCGTTGGACCGCAGGACGGCTTTCTTGCCCTCGACAAAGCCAAGTTCGCCGCAAGCTTCGCGGGCGACATACCCAGCGACAAGGCCGCCTTCATGGCGGATTCCCAGGTTCCGTGGGGCGTCGAAGCACTCGCCGGCACCATCAGCACGCCCGCGTGGCGGGCCAAACCCAGTTGGTACCTCGTTGCGACTGAGGATCGGATGATCCCGCCACCCGCACAACGCTTGATGTCGAAACGCGCGGGTGCCACCGTCGTCGAGGCGGCTGGCAGCCACTCGATCTTTCTGTCACAGCCTGCCAAGGTCGTCGCATTGATCGAGCAGGCCGCCGAAAGCGTCGGTTCGGCGAGTTGACCATCGCCCGCACTCGAAAAGGCCTCGGCGCTTATGCGTCGAGGCCTTTTTTCCTAGGATTCCAGCCGCGCTTCCATCGTGATCGTGGCGTTCAACACCTTCGACACTGGGCAGCCGGTCTTGGCGTTGTTGGCAGCCGTCTCGAAAGCCTTCGGATCGGCTCCCGGCACCTTCGCCGTCACGTCGAGGTGAACGGTGGTAATCGCGAAACCGCCACCGACCTTGTCGAGCGTCACGCTCGCCGTGGTGCTGATCTTCTCCGCGGTCAGGCCTGCGTTGCCGAGCTGCGCGGACAGCGCCATCGAGAAACAGCCGGCATGCGCCGCCGCGATCAGCTCTTCGGGGTTGGTGCCCACGCCATTTTCGAAGCGTGTCGAAAATGAGTATTGAGTGTCGCGCAGCACGCCGCTGTCCGTCGAAATCTTGCCGCGCCCGTCCTTGATGCCGCCCGTCCAGACGGCGGATGCCTTCCGTTTCATCTGCTCACCTCTTCAGTCGAAGGGATGCCTGAGCACGATGGTCTGATCGCGCTCCGGTCCCGTGGAAATGAGATCGATCGGCACGCCGACGATCTCCTGGAGCCGCTCGAGATAGCGGCGTGCGTTCTGCGGCAGGTCGGTGTAACGCGTGACACCCACGGTCGTCTCGCGCCACCCGGGCAGGTCCTCGTACACCGGCTCGCAGTTGGCGAAGCCCTCGCTCGAGAGCGGCGGCGCCTGCTGCACCCGGCCGTCGCAGCGATAACCGACCGCGACACGGATCATTTCGAGCCCGTCGAGCACGTCGAGTTTCGTAACGCATAACCCGGACACGCTGTTGTGCAGGATCGAGCGTCGCGAGGCCACCGAGTCGAACCAGCCGCAGCGTCGCTTGCGTCCGGTCACCGAGCCGAACTCGTGACCGACGCGCGACAGGTGCTCGCCGTACTCGTCGAACAACTCGGTGGGAAAGGGTCCCGCGCCCACGCGGGTCGTGTAGGCCTTGATGATGCCGAGCACGTAATCGAACTCGCGAGGCCCGATGCCGGTACCCGTCGCGGCTCCGCCGGCGGTGGTGTTGGATGAAGTGACGTAGGGGTAGGTGCCGAGATCGACGTCGAGCATCGCGCCCTGCGCGCCCTCGAACAGCACGTTCTCTCCGCGTTCGCGCAGGGTCTCGAGCGCCTGCGTGACGTCGGTAACCAGCGGCTTGATGCGTTCCGCATGCGCGAGGCTTTCCTCGAGCACCTGCTGAAAGTGGATCGGCGGCTGGCGGAAGTAGTGCTGCAGCACGAAGTTGTGGAAATCGAGCACTTCGCCGAGCTTGGCGGCGAAACGCTCACGCTGGAACAGATCCGACACGCGCACCGCGCGTCGCGCCACCTTGTCCTCGTAAGCGGGGCCGATGCCGCGCCCGGTGGTGCCAATCGCGTTGGCACCGCGGGCGCGCTCGCGCGAAAGATCGAGCGCGACGTGCGACGGCAGAATCAGCGGACAGGCGGGACTGATGCGCAGGCGCTCGAATACCGGCACGCCCTGCGCAATGAGCCGGTCGGCTTCCTCGAGCAGCGCCTTGAGCGACAGCACCACGCCGTTGCCGATGAGGCACTGCACGTGCGCATGCAGGATGCCCGAGGGAATGAGCGTGAGGATCGTGCGCTGGCCATCGATGACCAGCGTGTGTCCGGCGTTGTGGCCGCCCTGGAAGCGCACCACGCCCCCGGCCCGGTCGGTGAGCAGGTCGACGATCTTGCCCTTTCCCTCGTCGCCCCACTGCGTACCGATGACGATGACGTTCTTGCCCATGACTCCCCTAACCGCGCACCCAGTACAGGAGCAGCGCACCGGCCGACATGCTGACGAAGCCCGCGACGCGCAGCTGCCGGTCCTCGAGCGCCGTGAACGCCTGCATCGCGCGCTTCATCGCCTGTGGATTGAGGAATGGCATGATGCCTTCGAGCACCAGGTACAGCGCGCAGGCAGCCAGCAGGTCCGACCAGATCATCCCCGGACTCCGTCTCAACCCTTATTGCCGCAGCCGCTCTCTAGCGTCCGTCGGTCCGCTCGAGGTAGCGGAAGAAATCGCTGTCGGGCGAGATCACGAAGATGTCCTGTTCCCGCCCGAGCGAGGTGCGATACGCCTGGAGGCTGCGATAGAAGCGGTAGAACTCCGGGTCGCGGTTGTAGGTGCGCGCATAGATGTCCGCCGCCTGCTCATCCCCCTCGCCGCGGATGCGTTGCGCGTCGCGCTGCGCCGCGGCCAGGATCTCGGTGCGTTCCCGGTCTGCGCCGGCGCGGATCGACTCGGCGGTCGCCTGGCCCTCGGCGCGCAGCTTCGCGGCCTGCGCCTTGAACGATTGCTCCATGCGCCGGTACACGGAATCGGTGACGTCGTCGGGCAGGTCGATGCGTCGCACACGCACGTCCACCAGCTCGATACCGAGCTGCTCGACGCCGCGTCCCAGATCCTCGAGCAGGTCGACCGTGACCGCCGCGCGCTCCGCCGCCACGATCTGCTGGATGGTGAGGCGCGTGATCACGCTCTTGATGCTGTCCTTGACGATCTCGCCGAGGCGGCGGTCCGCATTGTCCTCGACGCCACCGGTCGAGCGGTAGTAAACGGCCACGTCGCTGATGCGCCACTTCACGTAGAAGTCGACGTTGAGGATCTTGCCTTCGCTCGTGAGAAAGGTCTCGGCGGGGTAGTTCTCCGTGATGATGCGCTTGTCGAACTTGCGCACGTTGTTCACGAACGGGAACAGGAAGTGCAGCCCCGGTCGATAATCGGCGCGCACGATCTCGCCGAAGCGGAACTTGATGGCGAGGTCCGTCTCCTTCACCACGAACACCGAGCTCGAGATCACGAACAGCATCGCGGCGATCAGGGCGACGACGAACAGCGGGCGTGAGGGCATCAGCGATCTCCCCGCGTGCGTGGATCGACGGTGATCGTCTCGGTGGGTTCGGTGCCGCGCACCCCGGGCGTGGCGATGATGCCCGACGTGCCGTCGCTGCCCGTTTGCGAGGACTTTTCCATCAGCTTGTCGAGCGGCAGGTAGATGACGTTGCTGCCGGACTTGGTGTCGAGCAGCACCTTGTGCGTGCGGCTGAGGACGCTTTCGACCGTCTCGATATAGAGGCGCTCGCGGGTGACGTTGGGCGCGCGCTGGTAGGCGTCGAGAAGCTGCGCAAAGCGCGCGGTCTCGCCTTCGGATTCGGCGACGACGCGCGTGCGGTAGGCCTGCGCATCCTGGAGTTGCCGTGCCGCCGTGCCGCGCGCCTTCGGCACCACGTCGTTGGAGTAGGCCTGCGCCTCCTGGCTAAAGCGGTCGCGATCCTCGCGCGCCTTGATCGCGTCCTTCTGCGACGGCGCGACGGGATCGGGCACGCTGACCGCGGTCAGGTTCACCGAGATGACCTGGATGCCGGTCTGGTAGACGTCGAGCATGCGCTGGATGAGCTGCTTGGTGCGTTCCGTGATCTCCTGCCGGCCTGCGCCCAGCACGAAGTCGAGCTTGCTCTGGCCGATGATCTCGCGGATGGCGCTCTCGCTCACGTCGCGCAGCGTCTCCTCGGGGTCGCGCACCCTGAAGACGAACTTGAGCGGATCGGCGCGCAGGAATTGCACCGCCATGTTGATGTCGACGAGATTCTCGTCCGCCGTCAGCATGCGCGTCTTGTCGTCGATGCTGTCGTTCTTGGCGACGTTGACGATCTGCACGCTCTCCACCGGCCACGGCCAGTGCCAGCGCAGTCCTTCGTTGGTGGTCTGCACGTAGCGACCGAAACGCGTGACCACGCCGCGTTCGGCGGAATCGACCTGGTAGAACCCCGTAGCGGCCCACACCGCCAGCAGCAGCAAGCCGATGGCGCCCCAATTCCAGCGCGGACGTCCGGGTGCGCGCGGACCCTGTCCGCCACCGAAGATGGCGCCGAGCCGGCGCTGCCAGTTGCGCACGATGTCGTCGAGATCGGGTGGGCCGCCCTGACCGGGGCGCCGATCCCAAGGATTCTTGTTACCGCCTGGTTCGTTCCACGCCATTGCGAGTCGCCAGAGAGGGAGTCGTGCCCGGGTTAGCGCGCAGCCCGGCTGCGGGGGGCGCGAAATTGTAGGGAGTGGGTCTGCGCCGCACAAGGCGCACCTGGTGGCGCACGCATCACGCCCGGCTCGCGGCACAACGCCGCGATCTGCGTCGGCGTGAGCTCCACGTCGATTTCCCAGCCACCGTCCTCGCGCACGCGCTCCCCGCGCACGCGGTGCTGTGCATAGAGACGCGAACGGGCGGCGGCGGCACGCAGACTCAGATGAAGCGTGGCGCGCTCGAGCTCGGGCCACAACGCCGCGGCAATAGCCAGTCGCAGGGCATCGATCCCGACCTGCGGGGCCGCGGCGAGCCAGACGCGCGCGCGCGCCGTTCCGGCGTTGCGCTCCGCGTGCGGCGGGGCGCCGATGCGGTCGATCTTGTTGAAGACCTCGATCTGCGGAATTTCGCCGGCACCGATCGACGCGAGCACCTCGTTCACCTGTTCGATGCGCTCGAGACGTTGCGGATCGCTGGCATCGATGACGTGCAGCAGCAGGCTCGCGTCACGGGCCTCCTGGAGTGTCGAGCGAAACGCCGCCACCAGCTCGTGCGGCAGGTCGCGGATGAATCCGACCGTGTCGGCGAGCACGGCGATCTGCGCACCGGGGAGCTCGACACGCCGCACGGTCGGATCGAGCGTTGCGAAGAGCTGATCGGCGACATAGGCACCGGCACCGGTGAGCGCGTTGAAGAGCGTCGACTTACCGGCGTTGGTGTAACCGACGATCGCGACCGTCGGCACAGGGACGTCGCGGCGCGCCTGCCGCCCGGTGTCGCGTTGCTTCTGCAGCTTCTCGAGCCGCCGGCTCAGCGTGCGGATGCGGTTGGCAAGCAGGCGCCGGTCGGTCTCGAGCTGCGTCTCGCCCGGGCCGCGCAGGCCGATGCCACCCTTCTGGCGCTCGAGGTGCGTCCAGCCGCGCACCAGGCGTGTCGCCAGGTGCTTGAGCTGCGCCAGCTCGACTTCGAGCTTGCCTTCGAAGCTGCGGGCGCGTTGCGCGAAGATGTCGAGGATGAGGCCGTTGCGGTCGAGCACGCGCCGGCCGATCAGCTTCTCGAGGTTGCGTTCCTGGCTGGGCGTGAGGGCGTGATCGAAGAGCACCACGTCCGCGCTGCTGGCGAGCGCCGCCGCGCGGATCTCCTCGGCCTTACCCGAGCCCACGAACAGGCGCGCGTCGGGGCGACGCCTGAGGCCGGTGATGGCCGCCACGGGTCGAGCGCCCGCGGAAATCGCCAGCGAGGTGAATTCGTTTACGTCCTGCTCCGAGGCAGGCTCCCCGATGCCGATCCGAACCAGAACCGCGTTCTCTCCGCTGCGCGGTCTCTCAAACAACCGATCTCTCCTGGGTCATCGGATCCTATTCGGTGGGCGCAGGCGTCGTTTCCTCATCGCCGGAGGGTACGCGGATATTGCGCGCCGGTACGACCGTCGAGATCGCGTGCTTGTAGACCATCTGGCTCACACTGTTCTTGAGCAGCACCACGAACTGGTCGAACGAATCGATCTGACCCTGGAGCTTGATGCCATTGACCAGATAGATGGACACCGGCACCCGTTCCTTGCGTAGCGTGTTCAAGAACGGATCCTGCAGCGACTGGCCTCTGGCCATGTTCATCTCCTTGTTCTTAGTCAGATTCTCGAGTCTGTTGGCCCCGCTACACCCTTCCGTGGGGTCGCCGTGCTGTCCGGCCCGGGGGCACCAGTGGGTCAAAATCTTAACATAGCCCTCGCGGGGCTCACGCAGGGTTGGGGTTCGATGACTCCTTGACAAGCCCAGCGATGAAATCGACCGCCGAATTGTCGGTCGGTTCGACCCAACGAGCCCCCGGCAGCGCCCGGAGCCACGTCAGTTGTCGCTTGGCTAGTCGCCGCGTGGCGACGATCCCCCGGCGCACGGCCTCCTCGAGCCCGTATGCACCGTCGAGGTGCGCCCAGAGCTGCCGATACCCGACCGCACGCATCGACGGCGTGTGGGCATCGAGGTCGCCCCGCGCGCGCAGGTCGCGGACTTCCTCGAGAAAGCCGGCTGTCATCATGGCGTGAAAGCGTGCCTCAATACGCTGATGCAGCACCGCACGACGTGCGGGACTCAACACTACCTCGACGACGTTTCGGTCCGCGAGCGGCACGCGCTGACTCGCCTGCAATTCGCTGATGGGCTGGCCGGTGAGCCGGAAAACCTCGAGCGCGCGCTGGATGCGTTGCGGGTCGTTCGGATGAATGCGCGCCGCAGCCTGGGGGTCCACCCGCGCGAGCTCGGCGTGCAGCGCCGCGGTTCCCTCGCGGGCCGCGCGCTCGTCCAGCTCGCGCCTGAGGTCCGGATCCGCCTCGGGCAATTCGGCGAGCCCGTGCAGCAACGCATGAAAGTAGAGCATGGTGCCGCCCGTCAGCAGCGGAATGCGACCGCGCGCCTGGATTGCGTCGATGGCGACGACCGCATCGCGCACGCACTGGCCCGCGGAATACGGCTGCGCGGGGTCGAGGATGTCGATGAGATGATGCGGCACCTGCGCGCGCATCGCGGCATCCGGCTTGGCCGTGCCGATGTCGAGGCCCCGATAGACCAGCGCTGAATCGATGCTGACGATCTCGGCCGGCAGGCGTGCGGCGAGCTCGATGGCGACGGCAGTCTTGCCGGCGCCGGTCGGCCCCATCAGCAGCACGACTGGCAAATTCGAGCCAGGCACGAGTCGACCTAGCGGCCGCGCAGGAACAGCCGGTCGAGCTCGGCCATGGTGAGCCGCATCCACGTCGGGCGCCCGTGGCTGCACTGATCGGCACGATCCGTGCGCTCCATCTCGCGCAGCAGCGCATTCATCTCCGCCACGGTCAGCAGGCGATGCGCGCGCACCGCAGAGCGGCACGCGAGCGTCGACATGAGCTCGAGTCCGCGGTCTTCGACGCGCAACGAGCCGCCGCGCTCGCGCAAGTCGGCGAGTGCATCCTGGATCAGCGCGCCGATATCGGTGCGCGCCAGCAATGCCGGCACCTGCCGGACCACGAGTTGTGTCGGGCCCAGCCGATCGATCTCGAACCCGAGCCGTGCGAAGTGGTCGCGGTGCTCTTCCGCACAATCGGCTTCCGACACCGAGACGTCCAGCGTCACCGGCACCAACAGGGCTTGCGGGGCGGCACCCTGCCCTTCGGTCAGGCGCTTCAGGCGTTCGTACGTGACACGCTCATGGGCCGCGTGCATATCGACGAGGATCAGGCCGTCGGCGGATTGCGCCAGGATATAGATGCCGTGCAGTTGCCCGAGCGCGAAGCCGAGCGGGAAATCGCCGTTGCCAACCGCCGGTGTGCCGGCCGGTGTCGCCATCGGCGGATGGGGCTCATATGAAGCGGCGCTCTCTCCCAATTGCATACCCACCTGCACGAGCGGTTCATTGAGTCCCGCGGTCGAATCGGGAACGAGCGCATCGAGCAACGTCGACTTGAACGCGGGCCCGATCGCCTGTGCACCCGGCCGCGTCGCGCTCAACGTCTGCATCAGCGTGCGCAGCACGAAGTCGTGCACGCTCCGTCCGTCGCGGAAGCGCAGCTCTTGCTTGGTCGGGTGGGCATTCACGTCGACACGTGCCGGATCGATCTCGAGGTAGAGCACGTAGGCCGGATGGCGCCCGTGGTAGAGCACGTCGCGGTAGCCCACCCGCGCCGCATTGGCGAGCAGCCGATCGCGCACCGGGCGCCCGTTCACGCACCAGAACTGCAGGTCCGGCTGGCTGCGCGCGAAGGTCGGCAGGCCGATCCAGCCGCGCAGCTGCACGCCTGCGGCCGCATGTTCGATGTACAGCGCATGCTGCAGGAACTCGCGGCCGCATACTTCTGCTACGCGCTGCTCCTGGCCCGTGCGCTCCGGTGCAGCGGGATGCGACAGGACACGCTTGCGGTTGTGCACCAGCTCGAAGGCGATGTCGAAACGGCTCAGGCTCAGGCGCTCGACGTGACGCAGGATGTGCTGAAACTCGGTCGGGTCGCTGCGCACGAACTTGCGCCGCGCCGGCACATTGAAAAAGAGGTCCCGTACTTCGACGGTGGTGCCGATGGCATGCGCCGCGGGCACAGGTGACGACGTCTCGCCGTCACGCACCTGCACGCTCCAGCCGTGCTCGCCCTGCGCGGTACGCGACGTGAGCGCGAGACGGGACACCGATGCGATGCTGGGCAGCGCTTCGCCGCGAAACCCCAGACTCACGATGTGCTCGAGATCGTCGAGCGAGCGGATCTTGCTCGTAGCATGACGCGCCAGCGCGAGCTCGAGCTCTTCGCGCGCAATGCCCGCGCCATCGTCGCGTACGCGGCACAACGCCACGCCACCCTTCTCCACTTCGATGTCGACTTTCCGGGCACCGGCGTCGAGCGAGTTCTCGATGAGCTCCTTGACGACCGATGCGGGCCGCTCGATGACCTCGCCGGCGGCGATCTGGTTGACCAGCTCGGTATCGAGTACGCGGATCGGCATGGGTAGCGGCGGCCCCGAAAGGTGGCGGCGCGCAGTGTAACTGGAACGCCGCGCGGTCGCCTCGCCGGGCCGAAGGAAAAGCGCTCGCGGTCAGCGGGCTTCGATGTCCGTGCCGCTTTCCTGCGCGAGCACCGCACGCTCGGTGTCGCTGGTCGTGCGTTGCGCGACCAACGCCGCCACGCGGCTGCCGGGAGGCGGGTTCTCGTAGAAATAGCCGCGGATGCCGCCGTGGATGGCGTTCGCGAGCTTCTCCTGGTGGCGCCGGTCCTTGAGACGCTTCTCCTCGCCCGGATTGGAGATATAGGCGGTCTCGATCAGCATCGACGGGATATCGGGTGACTTGAGCACCAGGAATCCCGCCTGCTGCACCATCGGCTTGCGCACCACGCCGACGCGGTTGAGCTCGACGAGCACGCGCTCGGCCGCGGTCATGCTGGCGCTGATGCTTGCCGTCTGCGAGAGATCGAGCAGCACCGAGGCGAGCACGTTGTCCTTGTCGTCGAGCGACACGCCGCCGATCAGGTCCGATGCGTTCTCGCGTTCCGCGAGCCAGCGCGAAGCCTCGTCGCTCGCGCCGCGCGGCGAGAGGATGTAGACCGAGGAGCCGGACACGGCGCGGTCGCGGATCGAGTCGGCGTGAATCGATACGAAGAGATCCGCGCGCTGGTCGCGTGCCTTGCGCATGCGGTCGCGGTGCGCCACGTAATAATCACCGTCACGGACGAGGACCGCTTTCATCCCAGGCTCGCGATCGATGCGTTGCGCCAGCGCGCGCGCTATCGCGAGCGCCACGTCTTTTTCGCGCGTGCCGCCGCGGCCGATGGCGCCCGGATCGTCGCCTCCATGCCCGGCGTCCACCGCGATCACGAGGTCGCGCGCTTCATCTTGCGGCGCGTGCTCGATCCTGACCGGCGCAGGCTCGCCCGCCGGAGCGAGATCGATCACCAGTCGATGGCCGTAGGACTCGTTGGGCGCGACGGCGAAGCTCTTCGACTGGACATCGCCGTTGATGTCGAGGACGACGCGCAGGCTCCCGTCGTCGCGCGTGCCGAAGCGCACTTGTCGTACGAGCCCCTGGCCGGCGGGCGCTGCCTGTGTTGCGACCAGGCTGGCATCGGCGACGTCGACGACGACGCGTTCGGGGTTGTGCAACTTGAAGAGATTGTGAGTTGCGGGACCCGAGAGCTCGACGACGACGCGCGTGTGATCGGGTCCGGCCCAGAGCCGCACGTCGCGGATTTCGACCGCTCGGGCTTCGCCGATGACGAAAACGGCCAAGAGGCCGAGTGCGAGGCAGCGCAGTGTCGCGAACATGTAAGCGATCAGGTTCAGCTTCCCGAGCGGTACTCTAAACTGTTCGCAGATTTGTTCAATAGAAATGAGAGGATAGGTGCTTAAGCTGACCGCCTACCTGAATTGCGGCTGAACTCCGCGACGAGCGCGCTGCCCGCCGCGCTCTGTCCGCTCAGGCGCACGACGCGTCCGTCAGCCACGTAGGCGAGCTCGACCGTCACGTCATTCGCCGGCAAGCCCCCCGCGCCGCGCTCGGACCACTCGACCAGCACCACGTGTGTCCGGTCGAGGAGCTCGCGAATCCCGAGCTCCTCGATCTGCTCGCGGCCTTGCAGCCGGTAGAGATCCAGATGCGCCAGGCGGAGCGTCCCGAGCTCGTATTCCTCGAGCAGTGTGTAGGTGGGGCTGCGCACGGCCGTAGTTGCCCCGAGTGCGACCAGGAACCCGCGCACGAAGGTCGTCTTGCCCGTGCCGAGCTCACCTTCGAGGCCGATCACGAGCGGTCCGCGTCTGGTGCGGTCGAGCGAACGTGCCAGGCGCGCACCAAGCTCGCGCGTGGCCGCGGCATCGGCCGCGGTCAGCTCGAGCGGTGCGGATTGAGGCATGCGGGAAGCCGTGCGATGACATCGCTCGCAATGACGCCACGTTCGCCGCCCTGCGCCGCCGTATCGCCGGCCAACGCGTGCGCCATCACGCCGACGCGCGCCGCGTCCCAGGGATCGCGAGTCTGCGCGCGCACCGCGGCGATCACGCCGGTGAGCACGTCGCCCATCCCGGCAGTAGCCATGCCGGGGTTGCCGCGATCGCAGAGCGCGGGAATCTGCTCGGCGCTGCCGACCAGGGTACCGGCGCCCTTCAGCACCACGACGCCACCATAGCGCTCGATCAACCTTGCCAGTGCCGCCGGGCGATCGTCCTGGACAACGCGCGTCTCGAGCCCGAGCAGGCGTGCCGCTTCGCCGGGGTGCGGCGTGAGAATCCAGTTGTCGCGGCGCAGCGGTTTCTCGGCCAGCAGGTTGAGCGCATCCGCATCGACAATCAGCGGACGATCGCTCTCGAGCACGGCTTCGAGCATCATGCGCGCCCATTCGTCCCGCCCGAGACCCGGGCCAATCGCGATCACGGTAGCGCGTTCGATCAGCCCTCGCAGCGCCCGCCCCTCCTCGACGCCATGACACATCAACTCAGGGCGCTCTGCGCTGATGGCGAGTGCGTGCGCCGCGCGCGTTGCCACGGTGACTAGCCCCGCGCCGCTACGCAGGCAGGCCTCGCCGCACAACCGTGCCGCGCCCGCCATGCCGCTGCCGCCGCCGACTATCAGGACGTGCCCGAAGTCGCCCTTGTGAGCCGTGCGCCGTCGTCGTGGCAGCACCCGCTGGATCAATGCGGGATCGATGCGTGCGGCGACCGGAGCAATCAAACCCGCTGGCGGGGACGGCGTGTCGAGCGGGTCGAACTCGAGCACGCCGGCGAGATCCGGTCCGGCGCCCTGGAAACAGCCCAGTTTCAAGCCGATGAACGTGATGGTGCGAGTGGCGTGCACAGCGGCACCCATCACGGCGCCGCTGTCGGCGTTGAGCCCGCTCGGCAGGTCGAGGGCGAGCACCGGAACCCGCGCCGAATTGATTTCACCGACGATCCTGCAGTTCGCCGCATCGAGCGGCCGGTCGAGGCCGATGCCGAACACCGCATCGACGATCAGGTCCGCCCCGCCGAGACTCTGCGCGCCGAATGGCGCGATGCTCACGCCGGCGGTGCGACATTCCTCGAACGCGCTCCTGGCTTCGCCCCGCAGTCGAGCCGGGTCGCCTGTGGTGGCGACGCCAGCATCGAGGCCGGCGCTGCGTGCCAGCCGCGCCAGGACGTACCCGTCGCCACCATTGTTGCCGCCTCCGCAGACGACCGCGATGCGCTGCGCGGTGGGCCAGGCGACACGCAGGGTGCGTAACGCGGCGGCGCCCGCGCGGTTCATCAGTGTCAGCGCGGGAATGTGCGCCACCTCGATCGCAAGCCGATCGAGCGCGCGCAACTGCGCGGCGGTATAGAGCTCGAGCGGAAGCGCCGGCATGTCCTCATTATACTGGGGCGGCCGCAGTGACCCGCCCCATGAAGTCCGCCGTCGACGTAACCGACCCGCAAGCGCTCGCCGCCGAGATCAAACGGTGGGGAGCCGAGCTCGGCTTCCAGCAGGTGGGCATTGCCGCCATCACGCTCGATGCCGACGAGGCGCGCCTCGAGGAATGGCTGGCGCGCGGCCACCACGGCGATATGCATTACATGCAGCGTCATGGCACTCGGCGCACCCGCCCAGCCGATCTCGTGCCGGGAACGGTGCGCGTGATTTCCGCGCGCATGGACTACCTGCCTCCGCGTGCACGCGATGCCTGGTCGGTGCTGCGTGACCGCACGCTCGCCTACATCTCGCGCTACGCGCTGGGGCGCGACTACCACAAGACTCTGCGGCGACGCCTGCAGCGCCTCGCCGATCGCATCGAGCAGGCCGTCGGCCCATTCGGTTACCGCGTGTTCGTCGACAGCGCGCCGGTGCTCGAGAAGGCGCTGGCGCGCGATGCCGGGCTCGGCTGGATCGGCAAGCACACCAACCTGCTCAACCGTCACGCGGGCTCGTGGTTCTTCCTGGGCGAGCTCTATACCGATCTGCCCCTGCCCGCCGACGCGGCGCCACGCAGTCATTGCGGCAGTTGCTCCGCCTGCATAGACATCTGCCCGACGCACGCCATCGTGGCACCGTACCAGCTCGATGCGCGGCGCTGCATTTCCTATCTCACGATCGAGCACCATGGAGCGATTCCGCTCGAGTTCCGCAAGGCGATCGGCAATCGCATCTACGGCTGCGATGACTGCCAGCTGGTGTGTCCGTGGAATCGCTACGCGCACCTCACGCCGGAAGACGATTTCGCGCCGCGCCAGGGACTCGATGCCGCAGGTCTCGCGCAGCTCTTCGCCTGGACACCGGCCGAGTTCGAGGCGCGCACGGAAGGGAGTGCCATCCGGCGCATCGGTCATGAACGGTGGCTGCGCAACGTCGCGGTGGCATTGGGGAACGCGCCCACCTCTGCGGAAGTGATCGCGGCGTTGCGCAGCCGGCAACGCAGCGACTCAGCGCTGGTGCGCGAGCACGTGGAGTGGGCACTGAAGGAACACGGCGTCGCGACTCAGGATTGAGGTCGCGTCACTCTGACGTTGTCGATCAGACGCGCCTTGCCAAGCCTGGCGGCGGCGAGAATGACGAGTTCGCGCGCCTGGTCGCCGGGCGGCTGCAGGTCATCGGCCTGCACCACCGCGAAATACTGCGGTACGAAACCGGCCGCCTCGAGGGCGCGCATGCCTGATTGCTGGATGGCCTCGAAATTACGGTCGCCGCCCTCGATACGCTGCTGCGCGCCGACCAGCGCGCGGTGCAGCCGCGGCGCGATCTCGCGTTCAGCGGGCGTGAGGTAGCGGTTGCGCGAGCTCATGGCGAGCCCGTCGGGCTCGCGCAGCGTCGGCGCGCCGACGATCTCGACCGGCAGGCACAGGTCTTCGACCACGCGCTTCACGATGCTGAGCTGCTGATAGTCCTTCTCGCCGAACACGGCCACGTGCGGCTGCACGATGCCGAGGAGCTTGGTGACGACCGTGGCGACACCGACGAAATGCCCCGGCCGGAAGGCACCACACAGGATGCCGGAGAGCTGCGGCACATCCACGACGGCGCCCCGCGCGTGACCGCCCGGGTACATCTCCTCGACATCGGGATGAAACAACAAGTCGACCACTGCCAGGTCGAGGAGCTCGCTGTCCTCCTGCGGCGTGCGCGGATAGAGCGCGTAGTCCTCGCTGGGCCCGAACTGCGAGGGATTGACGAAGATGCTGACGATGACGCGATCGCAGCGGCGCCTCGCCTCCGTGATGAGGCTCATGTGGCCCTGGTGGAGATTGCCCATGGTCGGCACAAAACCCACCGTGAGCCCGAGCTGGCGCCAGTCCGACACACGCTCGCGCAACGTGCGGATGCGCGTGATCGTTTCCATTCAGAAGCAGTGCTCGGGGGCGGGGTAACTCTTGTCCTTCACGGCCTGCACGTAGTTTCTTACGGCTTGCAGCGGGCTCTCGGCGCCGGTCATGAAGTTGCGCGTGAAGCGGGGCTTGCGTCCAGCGGTGATATCGAGAATGTCGTAGAGCACCAGGATCTGGCCGTCGACGTCGGGACCCGCACCGATGCCGATCACCGGCACGTGGATCTCGCGCGTGATCGTGGCCCCCAGCTTCGCGGGAATGCACTCGAGCAGCACGATGTCCGCGCCCGCCGCTTCGAGCGCGCGGGCATCGTTGCGCATCTGCTCCGCGGCCGCCTCCTCGCGCCCCTGCACGTGAAAACCGCCGATCTTGTGCACCGACTGCGGCTTGAGACCGAGGTGCGCGCACACCGCGATGTCGTGGCTCGCGAGGAAGTGCACGATATCGAGCTGCCCCTCCCCGCCTTCGAGCTTCACCATCTTGGCGCCGCCTTCCTGCATCAGCCGCACGGCGTTCTGCAGCGCCTGCTCTTTCGATGAGTAGCTCATGAACGGCATGTCGGCGATCAGGAACGGCCGGTAGAGGCCGCGCGCCACCACCTTGCTGTGATAGACGATGTGCTCCATGGTGACCGGCACGGTGGTGTCGTGCCCCTGGATCACCATGCCGAGCGAGTCGCCCACCAGCACCACGTCCACGTCGGCGTCGTCGAGCAGCACGGCGAAACTCGCGTCATAGCAGGTGAGGCAGGCGATCTTGTCGCCGTCGGCCTTCATCTTCTGCAGGGTCGAGACGTTCACCGGCGGGCGCGCGGCGCCACGCAATTGCAGATGGGTGTACATGCGGGGACCGGAAGAATGGCAGGTCGAGACCCGCCGGTCAAAGCGCGCTCGGTGCCGGATTGAAGTACTGCCGTCCGCGGTGCGGCTGCTGTATTTCGCGCAGCAGCAACTCGTAATCGGCCTCGTTGCCGACCGGATCAATGAGCCCCGCATTGACGATCAGGAGCGGCGCGTCGTCGTAATGCAGGAAAAAGCGCGCGTAAGCATCGGCCAGGCGCTCGAGGTAGGCGCTCTCGATGAGCCGCTCGTAGGGAATGCCGCGGCGTGCGATGCGCTCCATCAGTACGTCGACCGGTGCCTGCAGATAAACCACCAGATCGGGCGTCGGTGCATCGATGGCAAGCTTGGCGTACACCTGCTCGTAGAGCGCGTACTCCTCGTCATCGAGCGTGACGCGCGCGAACAACCAATCCTTTTCCAGCATGAAGTCCGCGACGCGCACCGGGTCGAACAGATCGTGCTGGCGCATCTGCTGCAACTGGCGCGCACGCTGGAACAGGAAATAGAGCTGCGTCGGGAACGCCGCGGCGCGCGGGTTGCGATAGAAGCGCTCGAGGAACGGGTTCTCCTCGCTCTGCTCGAGCACGAGCTCGCTGCCGAAGCTCTGCGCGAGGCGGCGCGCCAGGCTCGTCTTGCCGACGCCGATCGGACCTTCGACGACGATGTAGCGATGCACCGGCGGCGTCGACATGAGGCTCCCGATATTTCAGAGAAGGCGCAGTCCGTCGCCGCCCCGCTGGCGGGCGAGCTCGGCAACTGAAGCATGACCCGGAACGAGCAACGTCGGCGCGATGTCCGCGAGAGGATACAGGACGAAGTTGCGCTCATGAATACCGGGGTGCGGCAACGCGAGCCCGGGATCGCGGCTCTGGAGCTGTCCGTAAAGCAGCAGGTCGAGGTCGATGACGCGCGGACCCCAGCGCACCGGCGGCGGTACGCGCCCCATTGCGGCCTCGATCGCGTGCAATTCACTCAGCAGCTCGGTGGCCGAGAGCCGCGTCAACAAGCCGGCCGCGGCGTTGACGAACTCCGGTTGATCCTGTGGCCCCAGCGGTCGCGAGGCATAGAGCCGGGAGCGACACACCAGTCGCGTGTCACGGATACGGGCCAATTGCGTGTACGCGCGCTCGATCTGGGAGCGCGGCTCGGCGAGGTTGCTGCCGAGCGCGACGTACGCGGGAATCCAGCGCATGGACCCGAAGCGGCCTCAGGCCGGCGGCGGCGCAGCGCGGCGACGGCCGCGGCGACGCCGACGCGGACGGCGTGTGTGCCCGCCCGTCGCGGTCGCCGGGGCTTGCCTGACCATCGTCTCGCGTTGTTGCGCGGGTGCCGTTTGCACCTGCGTCCACCATTCCGCGAGCGCCGGGTCCTCCGCGCCAACCGCCGCGCGGAGCAGCAGCAGGTCGTACGCCGCGCGAAAGCGCGGGTGACTGAGCAGCGACAGCGCCTTCTTGCCTTCGCGCCGTCGGAAACGTGGCTGCAACACGAACATCTCGCGCATCGGCAGCGTGAAGCGCCGCGGGATCGACACGCGCGACTGCTGTGAGCGCACGGCGTCCTCGCAGGCATTGAAGAGCGCCTGCCCCTCCGGCTGGCCGTCTTCCTGCAGGCGCGCGGCCCGCGCCATGACCGGCGCATAGAACAGGATGGCAAACAGGAAGGTCGGCGTGACCGGCTTGTTGGCGGCCACGCGCGCATCCGTGTTCTCGAGGCCTTCGAGCAGTAGGCGCTCCGCCGCGCCGCCCGGGTCGCGCTCGAGCTCCGCCGCCGTCGCCGTGAACAGCGGTTCGAGCAAATCGTACTCGCGCAGCAAGCGGAGAGATGCGCTGCCGAAACCGCTGAGAAAGAGCTTCAGGATTTCGTCGAAGAGCCGCGCGGGCGGAACGTGCGTGAGCAGGTACGCGAGTTCGCGCACGGGACGCTCGGTGGCGGCATCAAGCTTGAAACCGAGCTTCGCCGCAAACCGCACGGCGCGCAGCATCCGCACCGGGTCTTCGTGGTAGCGCGTGACCGGGTCGCCGATCAGGCGCAGGCGCCGCGCGTTGACGTCCTCGACACCGCCGACGAAATCCCACACCGAGAAATCCTCGATGTTGTAATAGAGCGCGTTGGCGGTGAAATCGCGTCGCCACACGTCTTCTTCGATCGTGCCGTACACGTTGTCACGCAGGATGCGGCCGCGCGAGTCGAGCAGCCGCTCGGGATCTTCGCCCGCCGCGCGCCATTCGTCCTCGTCACGTTCCTCCGGTTGCCACTCGTGCGCGGCACGGAACGTCGCGACTTCGATGATCTCGGGACCGAAGTACACGTGCGCCAGCCGGAAGCGCCGCCCGATCAGGCGGCAATTGCGGAACAGCGCTTTCACTTCCTCGGGCAGCGCGTTGGTGGCGATGTCGAAATCCTTGGGGCGCAGCCCCAGCAGCAGGTCGCGGACGCTGCCGCCCACGAGGAAGGCCTGGTAACCGGCATCCTTCAGGCGATAGAGGACACGCAGCGCATTGGCGGAAATCGAGGCGCGCGAAATCGGATGGTCGGAGCGCGGGACGATGCGTGGTTGCGAGCCGGCGGGTGCGAGGTTCAAATTCTGTCCGCTTGAGGAGCCCGAGGCGGCCCGTATAATACCGCGCCCGCTCGAACGGACCTCACTCAAGAATCGAGCCGCGCTCCCATCGTCTAGAGGCCCAGGACACAGCCCTCTCAAGGCTGGTACGAGGGTTCGAATCCCTCTGGGAGCGCCAGTTAAAACAAAGTCTTAACCGCCCTCGGCGGAGCTCTTCAGGTACTCCACGATGCTCGCGCGCACCGTCTTGTCGGTGACACCCTGGTAGGGCTTCATATTGTTGTTGGGAACGACGTTGTCGGGATTGGCAATGAACTGGTCGAGCGTCTTCTCGTCCCAGACGATGCCCGAGCTCTTGAGACCCTGCGAGTAATTCGGGTACTCGGCGGAGGCACCGGCCTTCGCGCCGAAGATGTTGTGCAGTGACGGACCCATGCGGTTGTCATCCTGCTTGATCGAGTGGCAGGTCCGACAATGGTTGTTGAACTTGACCTCGCCGTCGTTGCCGTTTGCGGCGGGATTCGTGGTCGCGTATGCAGTGGCTGCCGCCCAGACGATGGACAGCGCCGCGGTGGCCAGGCGTGTGTGACGATTCATGATGACCTCTGCTTCATTGCTTGCGTTGTGTCGGCTGCCTGACAGAACGTCGCGTCCCCGGGCGTCAGCATGTCCCCCGAACCAAACTCAACCCGCAAAGGGGGGGACGACCATGACAACTTGCAACGATAAGCGCACGTTCGCGCACGCACGCACGGTCGCGACACTCGCGGCCTTCGCGCTGGCCAGCTGCGCAGCCGATGACCTGACGGAGCAAACGCAGACCTCGGCGGCGACGACAGAACCATGCTCGGGACAGCAGCCCACGCAGACCATTTTCTTAGAAGATGCGCAGGGTCATTCGTTCCGGCTGGCACATTTTTCACGCTGCGGTTGGAAATATATCTCGGACCGCGATGACAGCGGGCCAAAGCTCAGCTTCGCGCCCGTGGCGGAGTCGCGCGCCGCCGCGCCGAACGCCGACCCGCTCGCGGTGTTCGTCGACGGACCGACGGGCTACACCTTCGCTTACACGCAGGATACCGGCTGGAGGTTCGTGGGCCACATCGCGAACGACAACCCTTGATGGAACTGGGCGGACGCACCCGGCAAGGATGCCGATAGAGGTCGTCCGCCGCTTCTTCACCCGGCCCTCGGTCAGCAGGCGAGACGGCGCAGTTTTTCGACTGACGCTGGCCACGTACGCGGGAATTGGTTTAGCTTACGCGGACCTCTCGCGGAGTCCGGGAACCGGTGAACCCAGCCGACAAGCGCCTGACGGAGCTGCTGGACAAGTGGCTCACGAGTCTCGAGCTGCACCTCAAGTATTCGGCGCTCGACGAGGCGAGCTACTGGAAAGTGCAGCCCTGGGTCAAACACGACCGACCGTCGCGCTGGATCATCGAGCTCGCCAAGCAGAAGGCACTGCAACTCAAGGAGCAGATCGACTCGCGCGCCGCAATGGGCGACTCCAAGTTCGGCGACGCGCTCGAGCTCATGGCCTTCCTCACCAACCTCGTGGGCTCCGAGCACATCGAACGGTTCATTCCGCTCGCCGAGCCGCAGAGCGAGGTCGATCTGCGCGCGGTATCGCAGACGCAGGCGATGCCGCAGGTTGAACCGACGCGCGAGAGCGCCGTGGTGACGCAACCGCGCGAAACCATCCGCCCACGCACGGACATCAC
>DATIEU010000532.1:0-2487 GCA_035455565.1 Steroidobacteraceae bacterium
TTCTTTCTCTTCAGCTAACGCTCAACTGGCTATTTGTCTGCCTCGGTAGCCCATCCACGAATGCGTTAGCTTGCATGTCTGTGTACTGCACTGTCGTGTACTGCTAGTACGCAGATCCTGCGTACTACTTCTTCCCCTGGCTGCTGTCGTCGCGACTGTTGCGACGCGGCTTGGCCCACCGAGCCTGCGCGGCCTTCCGCAACGCCTCGCTCCGTTCCTCTGGACCGACGTTGCGCCAGCGCGCAGTACCGAGGCCGACAGCCTGCCGTTTTATTGGCGATGGCGAGAGTTTTCGACTCGCGATGTCGAGCATCTCCAATGCGAGATCAAGTAGGACCTCCGGCGGAAGTCCCGTCTGTCGCATGATGCGACGTAGCGTCATCGTTCGTCTGACACCCAGACACGTCGCAAGATCCGACGACACATGTCCGCCTGCCGGGGAGCTGGCTTTTCTTGTTGACATGCGTATGCTCGTACTGCTAAATCGGTCCTAGTTCCGACAACACCAGCGCGGGAGGTACTCCATGCCCTGCGGCTCAATATTCAGATTCACGCGACGCGTGAGTGTGATGGTGTTCACGGCTCTCCTTCTCCTGCCCACACTGGGCTTCGCCCAGTCTCCTTGGGAGCGCGCCGCGAGCAATCTCGAACGAACGTTCACCGGGCCTCTGGCGCGATCGCTTGCGCTTGTGGCCATCGTCATCGGTGGACTGATGTTCATGTTTGGGGAAGCAGGCGCGAAACGAGGTATCGCCGGCATTGTCTTCGGCGGTGGACTCGCGCTCTTCGCGGCGCAGTTCCTCGTTTGGTTGTTCTGAAAATTTCGTAAGGCTCGCGGAGGTACGGGCATGCCTGATCGCCCGACGTACCGGCCAGTGTACAAGGCGCTGCATCGCCCCCTGACGATCTGGGGCGTGGACAGGCGTCTGTTCTTCCTGTCCCTGCTGCTCGGGGCGGCCACGTTCAACCTGTTCTACTCGGTCCTCGCCGGCCTGCTGATGGCCGGCGGGTTGTACGGGTTTGCCCTGTGGGCGACGGCTCGCGACCCGGAGATGCTCCGGATTCTACTCGCTTCGTCGAAGGCGCGGAGACGGTACGATCCAGGAAAGCACGATCGCGTGGACGTGGAGGTGACGCCGTGGTGAGCGTCGGCCGCATTCTCCGCGACTACCGGGATGCGGGGAGTGTGAACGGCCTCCTTGCGTTGTGGGGGTTCGTCGACGACTCGACGTTCCTGACGAAGGCCGGTCATGTCGGCGTCGTTTATCGCCTCCGCGGCGTGGACTACGAAGGGCTGTCGCATCCGCAACGCCAGGCCCTCGTTCATCGCTTTGAAGCCGCACTTCGACTCCTCGACGAGCACTGCCGTGTCTACCAGTACCTGCTGAAGCGCACGGTCGACCCGTTCGTCGCCATCCCTTGCGAAGCGCCGATGGCGAACGAGGCGATTCAGCGTCGGGCAGCGTACCTGAACGGCCGGCGGCAGGACCTCTACGACCTGTCGCTCTACCTCGTGCTGCTCTACGAAGCGCCGCATGTCGTGAGGCGACGGACGGAATTGCGTCGGTTCTGGCAGGCGCCGCGGGAGGCACTCCGCGCCTGGCTCTCCACGGACCAAGCACTCCAGCTTCTCGAATCGGAGCTCGATCGAGCCATCGGGACGATTCACCACAAGGCGCAAGCGTTCGAGGTCCAGATCGGGGAGTTCGGTCCGGTGCGACTGGAAAAGCCGGCGGCGTTCCGATTCTTCCGCGAACTCTTGAACTATTCCCCGGCGGTCGTCGACTCGGCGCGTCTCGCGTACGACACGCACCTCGACTACTTCGTCTCGGACTCGGCCGTGGACTGTCACCGCGCTCACCTCGTCGTTGGTGACCGCCTGGTCAAAGTGCTGTCGATGAAGGAGCCGCCAAGTCAGACGTTCGCATTCCTGCTGCAGGACCTGTACGAAATTCCAGGCGAGTTCATCGCCTGCCTCGAATGGCAACGGATCCCGAGCGACCGTATGCGGCGCGACGTGCAGAGCCGCCGGCGCCACTTCTTCAACAAGAGGGTTTCGATCGTCAATTACGTGTCGCCGGAGACACGGCCCGAGGAGATGCTGGTTGACGATTCGGCGAGCACCACGGTCAGGCAACTGGGCGACGCCCTGACGGAACTGGAGGTCAACGGCCACTTCTTCGGTCAGTGCTCGCTCGCCCTCGTTCTGCACGGCACCGACGCCCGTGCGCTCCAGCACCAGACGGCCGAGGCGATGAAGGCGATGGCCGTCCACGATGGCAGTCTGTTCGAGGAGACGTACAACCTGCTGAACGCCTGGTTGAGCATCGTGCCGGGCAACGGCGCGCACAACCTTCGACGACTGGCACTGCTGGAAACAAACCTCGCGGACCTCAGCTTCCTGTTCACGCTCGACCACGGTGATGCCCTAAGCCCTCACCTGGGCAAGGAGGCGTTGGCGGTATTCGAGACGCCGCATCGAACGCC